>NZ_JAKUFY010000109.1:0-18759 GCF_022663675.1 Bacillus cereus group sp. BfR-BA-01355 | reverse complement strand
TAGATTTCTTCTGACAGCGTCCCAACATCTTTTCCTTCAATCGAAATACCTAACTGCTCTGCTTCCCTTCCTACTTCTGTTTCATGAATTTCTTTTTCTAATGTAATTTGTTCTTTTCCTTCCGTTTCAATACCTAGTTCCTCTGCTTTTTCTTCTGTATGCACTGCATGTATCTTACCATTGTTCAATTGTTCTTTACTGCGCTGCGTGTAATCTGTCTTTCCTTTTTGTGTTTCAGAAGGAGAGGCACCCCCTAATATGCTTAAACTCATTACTCCAATAGTGAATACCGTCATCATTTTCTTTTTCAAAATTAATTCCTCCCTCTTACACTTTCTTTTTCAGCATTCCCATAATTTTTTTAATACTATACATACATCTCATCGCTGCTTGAGATAACATTATGATTGATAAAATCCACTCACATACACCTAGTCTCTTCTTCATTTAACGAACGTTCTTTATGCCATACATAATATAAATAGTTTCTTAACTTTCCCTTAAAAAAAAGACGACCTTGTAAAAACAAGATCGTCTTTTTACTTATATTTTTTGATTTTTAGGGAAAATCACTTCAAAACAAGTGCCATTTCCCCATCTGCTCTCTACTGATATTTTTCCATAATGCTTTTCTACAATCCAATTTGCGATTGAAAGACCTAATCCAGCTCCTTCTGACGTACTTCTTGCTTTATCCCCTTGATAAAAACGATCAAATAATTTCGGAATATCTTCTTCTTTCACTCCTATCCCGTCATCCTTCACCTGTATACGAATTGAACTACTCGTTTGCGTACAATCTATTTGAATATGCCCACCTTCGTTTGTATACTTCATCGCATTATCTAACAGTATGACCATCATTTGATGAATCCGCTCTCTATCCCCCATAAAAGATACACCACGTTCTACTTTTAGTATCATTTCTTTTTCCTGATAAGAAGCAATCTCTTTATATGGAGCTACTATTTCTTCTAACAATTTATCAAGTTCAAATGTTTTCTTATCCATCTCAATTTGATTAGAATCAGAACGTGCTAGCAATAATAAATTACTAACGAGTTTCGATAACCGCCTACATTCTTTTGAAATTGTAGAAATATCCATCGCTTTTTCTTCTATCGTAGCGGATGGTGATTGGAATAACACATCCGTTTTTGATTGAATAACTGCAAGCGGTGTCCTTAGTTCATGTGATGCATCAGAAACGAATTGCTGCTGTTTCTCCCATGAATTTTGAATAGGTACAAGTGCTCTGCCAGCTAGGAAAAAGCCGATACCTATCGCACAGAGGCTTCCTATGCTACAACCTATAACGAGGATTAAAAATAAAGTATTTAACATTCTTTCTTCCGCTGTTATATCTCGCACGATTTGAACTATTTCTCCATCTTTTTGAAGCGAAAATGCTCTAAAATATCGTCCTTGTACTTCAATATCTTGTAACTCCCCTAATTTTTTTGGAGAAAACTTTTCCAAATTCTCTTCAAAAATAGAACGGAATTTACGGTTATCGCCCTCTATTTTCACTATTTTCCCATTCCAAGTTATTCTAGTTACTCGCGGATCTCCAATCTGGATATTCTCTATGCGTTTTCTTGGTGGTATTTTAACATCTAATTTTTCTCTATACTGAGCCATCATTTTTATAGATTGATCCACTTCATTATAAATACGCTTATATGTGTATGAATAAATAATACTGCCTAATATACCTATTAATAGGATAAATACTAATGAATTCACTATAGTCAAACGAATGCGTGTCTTTTGAAACATACTTCCTTTTCTCATTGTTCTTTTAATATATATCCAATACCTCGAACGGTTTGAATATCTTTCTGATAACCGAATGGCTCTAATTTTTTACGTAAATGATGCACATACACTTCTACAATCGCTACTGTCGTATCTGAATCAAATCCCCAAACACGATCAAAAATTTGTTCACGCATTAAAATCTTCCCGCTATTTTGAATGAGATACTCTAGTAGCTCATATTGTTTCAATGTCAACTTAATACCTTGTCCATCTACTTGAACGTCTTTATCTTTTCCGAACAATTCAATCCCTTTATAGCGAATCGTTTGCTGCGTTGTTAAACTACCACTTCTGCGTAGTAAAGCGCGAATTCTCGCTTTTAATTCAGGGGCCTGAAATGGCTTAACGATATAGTCATCTCCACCAAAGTCCAATCCCTTCACCCGATCTTCTAAAGAATCTCTCGCTGTCAAAAACAGGACTGGTGTTTCAATCTTTTCATCACGTATTTTTTGAATCACTTCAAATCCGTCCATCCCTGGCATCATCACATCCAACAAAATTGCATCATATATATTTTGAAGCGCTAGAAATAATCCATCTTCTCCATTCAATGCTGTATCTACTTCAAATTCATCACGCAAAATTTGTACGATAGATTCTAATAACGAAGTATTATCTTCTACTACAAGTAAGCGCATGCTCTCACCTTCCATCAAATAGTTCAATTCTATTTATTATTACATTTCTTCTCTTCATAACAAAAGAATGTAGTTATATTACGTAATTTCATTTTCAGCTATTTCCTTCTAAAATTTTGAAGTTTTATTATAAAAACTTTGTCTTAAATTTACCTTAATAAAAAATTGAAAGAAATAAGATTCCTCTTATCTCTTTCAATTTTTTATTACATATACCTTTTTACTTGGCAACTCCAAACAATTTAGCTGACCACCATACACAGCCCCGCCATCAATTCCAATAATACGATTACTACCAAAATACACTCCGCAATCCTCACTACTATGAAGCGTTTTTGTTTCCGTATGCCCAAATACAACAACCTTTTCACCGCTATATCCATTATGAAATTCATTACGGATCCACATTAACGTATATGGTTCAGATTCAGAAACTCGTTTCATCGGCTCAACCCCAGCATGTACAAATATATACTCTTCTGTTTCAATGTAATGATCTAATTCTTGAATAAACTTTATATGTTCCTCTAATACAGAAGATTGTAAAATCGGTTTTTGGAAGTCTTTCTCATTAACCGCAATATCTTCTTCTACAAATCCATAACTATATAATGTCTTATCTCCACCATTTCTTTTTACCCAATGGTTCCATGAACGTTCCTCATTTGTCGTTAACGCCTTAATCATCATATCTTCATGATTTCCTTTTAAAATGAGTGCTCCCTCTTCTTTCAATTCTTTTACCTTTTCAATTACAGCACGCGCATTTGGACCACGATCTACATAATCTCCCAGTAAGATTAATTGATCCTTTTTCGCATTATATTGAGCTTCTTTCAACAACTGTTCGAACTTTTCTATTTCTCCATGAATATCACTAATAACAAGAATTCTTTTCATATTATCCCCCCTCTTTCTAATTATAGTTCAAAACAACGGAAAATTCCGAATCTTAACCTTGGATTAAATTTATCCCGCATTAACAGGCAGTAAGACCCCCACCTCAAAATTCAGCGGAAGCAAAGAAGTTAGGTGGGGGTAGGGCTGCCCGTTAATGCCCGATTGGTGAGGGCTAATAATCAGTGGTGGATGAAGAAAAGCCCCATTGATTAAAGTTTCACTTTATTACAAACTAAACTATTATCCTTACAACAATGTAAGTCTCTTGTCATCCAATTCGATAGTTGTAATTACTGTATCTCCTTATACTGAGAGTAAGAAATGAAACAAAAAACAAGGAGAGATGAGAGATGAAAAAAGTAATGGAAGTTGTAGTAGCGGTAGTAGAGGTTTTCGTAAATGGTAAACAAGTCGCAATAGAGTTGAATAAATAATGAAAAGGACAACATTCACTCTAGACCCTTTACTCATATAAAAGAGATAAAACTTCATCATTTCTTTGATCCCTTATCTCCCTATAAAGAAAGCCGTATCCCTTTTAAGGATACGGCTTTCTCTTATTTTTGACTCGTACGAGATGAAATGCTAATTGCTCTATCTGTTGCTTTGGCAGCTTCATCTAACGCTTCTTTACTATTCTTTCCGTCATACATTGCTTCTAATACTTTTACAACTGCATCTCGTGATTCTGGGAATACACTAATTAAAGCACCTTGTGTTGCTGGAGATTGCTTCGTCGCTTGCAGTTGATCTACTGTTACTTTCAACTGTGGATATTTTTCATATTGCTCTTTTACTAACGGCTCATTATATGCATCTGGATTAATTGAGAAATAGCCTGTTGCCGTATGCCATTTCGCTTGTACGTCTGGCTTCGTTAAATATTTCATAAAGTCCCAAGCACCTTGTTGCGTTTCTTCTGAAACCATATTCGTCATCCATAATGATGCGCCTCCAATGATAACACCATTTTGTTTCGAATCCTCTGGATATGGAATATATGAAACACCTACATTAAACTTAGATGCATCAATTAAATCGCGAACACCTGCTGAAGAATCTAAATACATAGCAACTTGTCCAGACTGGAACGCAGCACGAATATCATCCCAACTTGCTCCATACTTTCCAAGTGCGCCAGCTTTATTTAAATCATCTAACATTCCAAATACTTTCTGTCCTTCTTTACCGTTAAATACCGCCTTCTTTGCAGCATCTTTACGGCCGTTTTCATTATCTACATATAAAGCACCTTGTGTCGCTAACAACTCTTCAAAGAACCAACCATAGTTAAGCATGGAGAATCCATATTGTTTTACATTTCCGCCTTCTTTAATCGTTAACTTTTTCGCTGCTTCTTGTAATTCCACATATGTTTTTGGAGCTTTCTCTGGATCTAAGCCCGCCTTTGCGAAAGCATCTTTATTATAAATTAATACTGGTGTAGATGAATTAAATGGCATAGAATACATTTTTCCATCAACTGAATAATAATTTGTAATTGCTTTTTCTAATTTTGACGTATCGTACTTATCTTTTTTTATCCAGCTATCAATTGGTGTGATTTTTTTGCTATCAATCATATATTTCGTTGTAATTTCACTCGATTGAACAAGAGCTGGCGCTTCTTTCGTTGCAGACATCGTTCTAAACTTCGTTAAAGACTCTTCATATGTCCCTTGGAACTCTGCCTTTATCTCGTATTTACTTTGTGACTTATTATAGTCTGCAACAAGACTATCTAGTACACCTTGTGTTTTTCCACCCATCGCATGCCAGAAGCGAATTACAGTTTTATCACCATTTTTTTCAACTGGTGCTACTTTTGCCTGCACCTCGGTTTTCCCCTCTGTTTTACTATTTGAACAAGCGGCACTAGATAATGCCATTGTTGCTGCCATTAATAGAGCAGCACCTTTTTTAACTAGACTCATTTAAATCTCACCTTCTCTTAGTTATTTAATTGCACCTTTTGTTAATCCTTGTTGTAATTGCTTTTGCCCTAAAAATAGTAAAATCAATGTTGGAATAACGATAACCGTAACACCGGCCATTACGCTTCCCCAATCAGTTGCAACTTCTTGAGACTGAAGCTGCTTCACACCAATTTGCACTGTTCTTACTTTTTCATCTGTGGTCACTAAAAGTGGCCATAAATACATATTCCATGTTGTTAAAAAGCTATATACTCCAAGCGTAATAAAACTCGTTTTACAATACGGAATTACAACGCCGAATAAAAATCTTATATTTCCAATCCCTTCAATAAAAGCAGCTTCTTTCAGTTCATTCGGAAGTGTCATAAAATGTTGACGTAGCAAGAAAATACCGAAAGCTGTCGCAAAAAATGGCACTGTCATCCCAGCGAAACTATTGATCCAGCCAAAGTTTTGAATCGTTAAAAAGTTAGGTACCATCGTTGCTTCCCACGGAATAAGCATCGTCGAAATAAACAGGAAGAAAATAAGGTTTCTTCCTTTAAACTGAAGAAAAACAAAAGCATACGCCGCTAAGCTTGATACGATAAGTTGTCCAATCATAACGACTATCGATACAATTAAACTGTTATATAAGTATGTAAAAAGCGGTACTTTTTGAAAAATATTAATGAAATTATCAAAAGTAAATTGAGTTGGAAATAACCTTCTCATTTGAATATCGTCTGGTGTCATAAAGCTTATTAAAAACGCATACAGTACAGGAAAAAATACCATTACTGCACTAATTATGAGCAGCATGTATAATAGGAAATTTCGCTTCCACTGTTTAACAATCATTTATAATGCACCTTTCTCTCAGCAAACTTAAATTGAAGTAATGTAGCAATGAAAATGAAAACAAATAATACCATCGCTTGTGCACTTGCTGTTCCAAATTGATGATTCACAAACGCCTCTTTGTAAATCGAGTACACAATTAAATTCGTTGCATCATTCGGTCCACCGTGCGTTAAAATATCAATTTGTCCAAAGCTTTGGAACGCACTAATTAACGTTACGGTTACAATAAAGAATAAAGTTGGCGATAGCATCGGTAATGTAACACGGTGAAGCTTATATAAATAACTAGCACCATCTATAGATGCACTCTCATATAAAGACGTATCGATATTTTGTAAACCACCTAATATAACTAAAAATGCAAATCCTGTATTCACCCAAACTGTTGTAACTGATACAGAGAATAGTGCCCAGTCCGGACTCGTTAACCATGCGATTGCAGGAAGATTCATAGAGCCTAATATATTATTAAATAATCCTACACTTGGATGAAATAAAAATAGCCAAATCACTGCACTAGCAGCTACTGATATTCCCATCGTCGAAGAAAACAGAACTCGGAATAACCCAATACCTCTTACCTTTCCATTCGCAATCAATGCAAGAAACAAAGCAAATATAATGCTCGTAGGCACTGTATATAAAACAAATAGTAAAGTTGATTTTATACTTTTGTAGAAGGCAGGATCAGAGAATAAATATTGATAATTTTCTAAGCCAACGAAAAGATTAGCTTCTCCATGTATATCGGTTAAATAAAAACTATAATAAATCGTCCTAAACAATGGGTAGAACAGAAAAATCGAAAATAACAAAATAGATGGCGCCAAAAACAATAATCCTATTCTTAAATCTTTCGTTCTCCCCCATAATTTTTTCTTTTTTGACACTTTTGTTTGAACTGGCAACTTACTTACTTCAATCATTATTTCGCCACCACTTTCAACTCTTCTTCAGCTACCACTTTTAAGCGTTCATTCGTGTTTTCGTTAAAGAAGCATAACTTTTCTTGCGAGAATAATAATTTTACTTTGTCACCTTTGTTCAGGAGTAACTGTCCGATGACTTTCGCACTCCAAGTTGTTCCATTTACCGCAAAATTTAATATAGATTCATTCCCTAATACTTCTACAGATTGCAGCGTCACTTCTTGTCCTTCCTCAGACAGTGCAATATGCTCAGGACGCATGCCTATACGAATTATTCCTTCTGGTAATTGCTTTAACTGTCCAATAGATAATGGAATTTGCAATTGCCCTATATGTAATACACCTTTTTCTTTATCTACTTCTCCATCATTTATATTCATAGAAGGAGAACCTATAAAGCTTGCAACAAATTCGTTTGCTGGTTCGTTATATATGTCAAGTGGTGTTCCAACTTGCTGTATACTTCCTTTATTTAAAACCATGATACGATCTCCCATAGTCATCGCTTCTATTTGATCGTGGGTAACGTAAATCATCGTAATTCCTAATCGCTGCTGAATTTCTCTAATTTCAATTCTCATTTGCGCACGTAATTTTGCATCTAAATTCGAAAGTGGTTCATCCATTAAACAGATTGGTGCTTGACTCACAATTGCCCTGGCAAGTGCAACACGCTGTCTTTGTCCGCCTGATAATTGGCCTGGTTTCATTTTCACATACTCTTTCAGTCCTACCATTTCAATAGCTTCCATTAATCGCTTTTGTCGCTCTTCTTTTTGTACTTTTCTTACCTTAAGTCCAAATAAAATATTTTCTTCTACAGATAAGTGTGGATATAATGCATAATTTTGAAATACCATTGATAGATTACGGTCTTTCGGCTCTATATCATTTGCAACACGTTCATTAATAATTAAATCTCCCGAAGAAATCTCTTCTAAGCCAGCAATCATTCGTAATAATGTGCTTTTCCCGCATCCCGAAGGTCCAACTAAAACAAAAAATTCGCCCTTCTTAATATGAACCGATACGCCTTTAACCGCCGTCTCTTTTGCATTTTTATATACCTTTGAAACATTTTTCAATTCAATCACAAGGTTGCACTCCTTTTTTCTTCTTGTATCCATACTTCATAATGACTTGTTGAAATCGCACTTGCTCCTGCACGAATTGCAATTTCCGCATCTTCTCGCGTTTGAATCAGCCCGCCTGCAATAATAGGAAACTCTATTTCCTCTGCTAGCTGTTTAATTATAGAAGGCATAATCCCCGGCATAATCTCTACTGCATTTGGTTTAGTCGTTTTACAATTTTCAATTGATTTAGTAAGGGATAAAGTATCTACAATAAAAATACGTTGAATTGTTTTCAATCCAATTTTATTAGCATTTCGAATTGTCGAACCCTTTGTTGAAATAATACCTTGTGCCCCGATAACATCTTGAATATACAAAAGCGCTTCCTCTGTATTCGTATTTAAGCCTTGTATAAAATCACAATGAAGAAATACATCATGTCCATGTTTCTGCAATTCGTATACACGCTCTGGTAATTCCAGCATTGAACCCGTCATAAGAAAAACTGTTTTCGGCAATTGTTTGTATGCTTTGTATCCTTTCCAATCCTTTATCATCGCAATATAAGGTTATTTAAACATTCATTCCACCTAACTGTTCTATTTTTATCCAAACTAAAAACACCTACTTACATAGAACGCCTTTCTCCTTATTTGAACTCTAGGGAATAGAGCACACCTAAGAAAGCGGCACATTATATGTAAGCGGGTGTTCCCAAATGTTCTCTACCCTAGTTATTTTGTTACCTTTACTATATTACTCATTTATTAAGCCAGTTTTGATAGTTTGTTAATTAGGTGTTAATCGAGTGTTAATATTCACCACATTACTTTTTACAATAATCTAGATATATGAATGAACTCCAACAGAACGCAACAACTATCTTTAAAATTCAAGTGATATGCAAATTCATTCCATAGTCAATCAGTTTTAGTTTTCTCGCAACTGCTTGTGAGGCATAATTATCCCAGGAAGTACTATAAAGTGGAATGCGCTTTTCCTCTTGTATTGCTATGGCCCAAGCTGTAACAACATCAGTACCATATCCATTCCCTTGAAACTCGGTTAAAGTTTCCACACTTCCCTCAGCAGCTACGGGGGTACTTCTGGCACTGCAACAAACAGAAACCACCTTTTCATTTTTTACAATTGCAAAATAAGGTTTCCTCCATTCCATCTGTTCTATTAGATTAGGAAAATTTTCTCGTAAAAGCTCTCTATTCTTCTCCGTTATTTGTATTGTTCTAGTCGGCTTATGTAAATTACTAGTAAACATGAAAGCAGGACCCATCCAAATATTTTCCACTGTTCTTTCTTCATTTAATACATTAATAATCTTTGCTATCTCTATATGCTTTGAAGGTTCTCGAATTAACTTCTCAATCTTACTTACCGTTTCATCATCCACATTACAATGATATCTCGTTATACCCCCTTCACGAGTTCTGCCAAGAAAAAAACGTGGTGCTTTCGGATTTCCTTGTTCATTTACATATTTCATTTTTCCTACTTGATTATGAACAAATAAAACCTCTGCCTGAATTACTATTAAATCAAGTTCTGAGAGAGTCATTTATATCCTCCTTATTTACCCCATATACCATCCATTCATAATCTATTTTTCATGTTCAAAACAAAAATCCCATTCAAATACACATTACTGAATCCATCATACTAACTGATTTCTTCATTCTGTCTATCTAAATGGGATTATTTTTCGTTTGTTACTCTACTGGTTGTTGTGGCTGTACTACTTCATTCGCTCCAGCTACCCTCAACATATTTACAATATCTTTAAAACCTCTTTTTTCAGCGTATTGCAGTGGCGTCAGATGTTCCTTGTTAGCCATATTTACATCTGCACCGTGATCAATAAGCAATTGAATTACTTTCTTATGGTTTTCACTACCATTTCCTAATACAATTGCTTCTAATAGCGCTGTTCCACCACGTTCATTTTTATAATTCACATCAATATCTGTATGCTCTAATAATTCTTTAACAACCTCTACATGGCCACGCTCAGATGCAGAAATAAGTGCTGTTCCACCTGACTTAGTCGTTTCTTTCGTATTAACTCCTGCATTAATTAATACTTTTACAATATCCGTATATCCTTCTCTACTTGCATAAAGAAGTGGATTACTTTTTTTCTCATCTTTAATTTCAATATTAGCACCTGCACCAATTAATGCTTTAACTGTCTCTACATGATTTTGGTACGTCGCTGCAAGGACAGGCGTTTCTCCGTTGTCACCTTCTACGTTTATATTCGCTCCATCCTGAATCAACTTCATAGCTGTCTCTGTGTCTCCAAGAGTAGCTGAAAGTAACAACTGTTTGTCCATTAAATTTATACTTTTCTCTTCTTTAGATTCTTCCTGTTCTTTATGCTTCTCTTTTTTCTTTTCATTTTTCACATGAACCGGTTTCGATTCTGGTTCTTCTTGCTTATCGCAAGCCACTACCGTCATTAAAAGTCCTAATAAAATACATAATAAAATTTTTTGTTTTCTCACAACTACAGCTCCTATGAAAGATAATGTTTTCTTAACCATTCCTCCATCACATACAATAACTCTTCTTGAGTACATTTATCCATAAGCCCTTTAGATTCCTTCTTTAATCGGATTATCTTAAGCTTATACTATGTTTCTCAACCTATTGGAATGATACGCCTGATGGCCCCATCATTAACATTATGAAGCAATTAGTTTAGCACGTTTTTACCGCATTTGTATACATTTCTAAAAAGTACATAAATGATTGCTTTAGGTTACTATATTCCATTGTAACCGTTCTTCTAAAAATTTTACACCTTTTCTATATTTGCACCTGAGTAATAATAGAAAAAGACAACTATATAGTTGTCTTTTTCTATTATTAATGATGTCCACCATGATTTCCTGCTTTCGGTTTCCCCATCATCTCTTTATTCATTTCCCATTTATGCTCTGCTAACTCTTTATACGAAAGAACTTTGCCCTTATAGTTAGATACAAAGCTCTCTGCATCTTTTTTATTTTTAAATGAAATGACATTATAAGCCATCGGTGTCGTTATTGTTTTATCATATACGTAAGTAGCGTCTTCTAACGAAATCCAATCTTTCGAATCATAATCTCGAACAAATTTCTCTTTCGTCTTTTCATCTGAGTTGATCTCCATCCATTTATACATACAACCGATATCATCAAACTTTAACGCTTTTCCATTTTCTAAAATGATTTCTGTTGCAAATTGATTATCTGTTACCCCAATTTGGCAAATATCACATTTATCATGTTTCTCATCAATAGCAACAGCTGCTGTTTCCTTTTTCCCACACCCGACTACCGTAAATACGAAACATAAACATATAGCAAGTACAACATATTTTACTTTCATCAATATTCCTCCCTAGAAACCGTATACTTCACGAAAAGAATACCAAAAGGTTGTGTGAGATTTGTGAAAAAACAATGTGCTTTTTGTAATATAGGAAACAAAAAAAGATGTGTAGTTATTTCTACACATCTCTCATCACTCGCAGCCTGTAATTAACAAATCATCTTCTAACTTAACTAATAATGTATCGGCACTAATTTCCTGTCCAACTTCTACATTTACCAATCTTATATTTCCACTAATCCCGACTGTAATTTTTTTAAGCTCACCGTCATTTTTTCGGATCATCAGTAATTTTTCCCATTCATATACGTAAGAAGATTCATTAATAAAAATCTCCTCTACTTTTCCTTCATAAGAGCTATAAATCTCTTCAATTCTCGTTTTCATATAAAATCTACTCCCTATTCCACACTTCACTATTTTCATCTTATTCTACCATTCTTACGAGGAGTAGCTTACTTTTTAAAAATTCAAATTAACTACCGTGAACAAAATGAACAAAATAAAAATTATGCTTCTAATGATGTTATTTTTCAAATTATTTACCATTTGAATGGATGCTTTTATTATAAATAAAAAACCTTTTTCTGAATTTTTATTCTATTTTGAAAGCGCAATCATTCTTTTGAGGGGGAAATTACATGTTAGCACTACTTGGATTTGCGATGGTATTTGTCTTTATGTTTTTAATTATGACGAAACGTATGTCAGCGCTAGTAGCATTAATATTAATTCCGAGTGTTTTTGCATTAATTGGCGGATTCTATGCCAATATGGGGCCTATGATGTTAGAGGGGATTCAAAAATTAGCACCTACTGGTATTATGCTTATGTTCGCTATTTTATATTTTGGGATTATGATTGATAGCGGTTTATTTGATCCTGTCATTAGTAAGATTTTAAAATTTGTAAAAGGAGATCCTTTAAAAATCGTTGTCGGAACGGCTATATTGACTATTATCGTTTCTTTAGATGGTGATGGTACAACAACATACATGATTACAGTTTCTGCAATGTATCCACTATATAAGCGCCTTGGAATGAATCCACTCATATTAGCTGGAGTTGTTATGTTAGGAGCGGGAGTAACAAATCTTACACCTTGGGGTGGACCCACAGCTCGTGTTATGAGCGCACTTGGACTTGAGGCTTCCGAATTATTTACACCTCTTATTCCAGGAATGATTGCTGGTGCAATTTGGGTTGTTTTCGTTGCCTACTATCTTGGAAAAAAAGAAAGAAAACGTTTAGGAATTATGGATGTACAGTATTTAAAACAAATGCAAACAATGGATGAGCAAGCTGCAACTGTCGAAGCAGCAGTGCATAAACGCCCTAAACTTCTATGGATTAACTTTTTATTAACCGCCACATTACTTGTCTGTCTCATACTAGAAGTTATGCCGTTACCTGTTTTATTTACAGTCGCTTTTGCTATTGCTGTTATGATTAACTATCCAAACTTAGAGCAACAGAAAGAACGTATTGCTTCTCATGCAGGGAATGTATTAGCAGTTGTTTCTCTCGTATTTGCTGCCGGTATTTTCACTGGTATTTTATCTGGAACAAAAATGGTAGATGCAATGGCTAACAGTGTAGTAACTCTTATACCAGATGCACTTGGACCACAACTACCAATTATTACAGCACTTCTCAGTATGCCATTCACATTTTTCATGTCTAATGATGCATTTTACTTCGGGGTATTACCTATTTTGACGAAAGCTGCTGCTACTTACGGAATTAGTGCAGCTGAAATGGGACGCGCTTCCTTACTTGGGCAACCCGTTCACTTATTAAGTCCTCTTGTCGCTTCCACTTATTTATTGGTCGGAATGGCCAAAGTTGATTTCGGTGAACATCAACGCTTCACTTTATTGTGGGCCGTTGGAACGACAATGGTTATGTTAATTACCGGAATTGTAATTGGGATTATTCCAATATAAGATGCAAAAAAACAGTAGAAGAAATAAAATCCTCTACTGTTTTTTATTATGAAGAAGCAAGAAAATAACGTCTCTCCGGTCTCCCAACACTTCCATATATTAGCTCTGCGTGGACTTTCTTCCCAGATATCAAATACTCTAAATAGCGCCTTGCCGTTGATCGGCTTACTCCAATCATTGAGCTTAACATTTCTGCTGTAATCCCTTCTTCATTAACTGTTAACATATGCTTTTTTACTTTCGCTAAAGTATAAGGATCTATCCCTTTCGGGGCATATTCTATTTGATCTCCCTTCACACCTCTTTGAGACCATAAATATTCAATTTGTTCCGTAGATAATTGATTGTTCTTCTTTAACTGTATAATCTTTTTTTGATAGCCTTCTAGACTTGCTTTAAATCGATCAAACATTAGTGGCTTTACGATATAATCTGTTACTCCGCCCCGCAGGGCGTGCCTCACTACATCTGTTTCCGATGCCGCTGTAATCATAATGATATCTGTATCGTGCAAATGATTCCTAATATATGTGACAAGTTCCGTTCCCTGCATATCAGGTAAGTACACATCTAATAACACGAGCTGTGGCTTCACAAGCTCTAGCCATTCTTTCGCTTGTTCTCCAGTCGTTGCCGTTCCAATTACTTTAAATCCCTCAATTTTTTCAGTAAAACGACGATGAATGTCAGCAATCCGAATATCATCTTCTACAATTAATACTTCAATCTCCTCACCCATTACTATTCGCCTCTCTCTTTCGGTAGTGCAATAATAAATAACGCACCACTTAAATCCCCTTTTTCAATTGCAATACTTCCATTTAAATCTTCTACTAACTCTTTCACTTTTGCTAATCCATATCCTCGCTCTCCTCCTTCTTTCGTCGAAAAGCCTTTATAGAATATGCTAGTAATTATTTCATCATGAATCCCTTGCCCTGAATCTTCCACTTCAATTAATATTTCTTCTCCAATATCAGTTACAAACATCCTTACTTTCCTATCATTCTCTTCATTTTTTTCAATTGCTTCAAATGCATTCGTAATTAAATTCCCTAAAATAGAAACGACATAATTACTCTCAATATGTGGACTTAATTTGTCTAAACCACTTTCTCTATCTAGCATAAAATCAATCTTCAACTCTCGTGCTCTATTATAAAATCCAATTAAAATTCCACCTAGCCATGGATTTTGAATCCGCTTCATAATAAATTGAACAAAATCTTGATATACCGCTGTTTCCTTATGAATAAGCTCTAAAGCATCTTCATATGATTCTAATTGGATAAGACCCGAAAGCGTATACAATAAATTATTATATTCATGCGTTTGCGCCCGCAATGCCTCTGTATATTGCTTCGTCTGGGACAATTCTGCTGTTAACTGATCCATTTCAGATTTCAAACGTAAGCTCGATACAACGCCAGTTACTTTATTCTTTACTTTAATAGGTAGACGGTTCGCAATAACAGCCTGTCCTTTTATATTTAATTGGCGGTCAAACTGTTCTTCACCAGTTTGAAGTACATCTAGTATCGTTGAATTAGGAATTACATTTAAAATAAATTCCCCAATAATATTTTGTTGTTTATTTAGCGAAAGAATATCATAAGCTGCTTGATTGACTAAACTAATCATGCCATTTTTATCGATTACAATAATCCCTTCACGTACAGATTGAATCACTGTACTATGCTCTTCATATAAAGATGAAATTTCTTCTGGCTCCATCCCGAACATCATTCTTTTTATACTTCCCGCTAAATATATAGAGCCGATTACCCCAATTAAAAGACCTATTACTGTAATCCAAAATACACGCTTTCCATACACTTCTACTGCTCCATGAATATCAGCCATTGAAAACCCAACAGACACCACACCGATAATTTCATTTTCCTGGTTACGGATTGGGACTTTCCCACGCAATGAAGGGCCTAACGATCCATTAGCTTTCGAAACATAAGATTTCCCTTCTAATAAAACGCCTTTATTATCTCCGCCAACCATTTTTTCTCCTATTTTATCTCGCTCAGGATGCGCATAACGAATCCCCTCTTTGTTTCCAACTACAATAAAGTCAGCTTCTGTATCAATTCGAATTTTTTCTGCGATTGGCTGAATAATAGAAGCTGGATTTTCTTTTTGAAAAGCTTCCTGAATTTCTGGTATCGCAGCAACTGTTTTCGCAACATGCAAGGCCCTTTTACCAATTTGCTCTTCTACTGTTTCAGATAATATGTAAAAAAATAAATAACTTGTTAGCAAAAGTACAACAAGAATAAGTGTACTAATAGTTAATGTAATTCTCGGTTGTAGTTTTAATTTTTTCAATGTCAAAACCATTCCCCTAACATAATTAAAGATAGAATTTAAAGAAAATACAGTTTTTTATTATCATAACACGCTTACTATATATTTCTTTCTTTTTTATCTTCATAAAAAAAGAAACGAAGCATAAGCACTACTTCGTTTCTTAACAGTTTATTATTATATTTTAAACTTACCAATCATCTCTTGTAATTCTTCTGCCATTTGTGATAAATGAACTGCTGCTGCATTTATTTCATCTACTGAAGCTAATTGTTCCTCAGAGGAACCAGCAATATTTTGAACGCTTGCCGCATTTTCTTCAATCGTAGCTGCAATTTCATTAATAGATGCACTTACTTGCTTTGCATCTACCGTCATTTGTTTTGCTACATCTACCATGCTATCAATTTGTACAACTGTATCATTTGTAGACTTCAATATTTCGGCAAAGCTTTGCTTCGTTTCATTTGCAACTACAAGTCCTGATTGTACTTCTGTTCCAACTTGATTCATAGAGCTTACTGTTTCTTTTATATCAAATTGAATCTCTTTCACTAGTTTTCCAATTTCCGTAGAAGACTTTCCTGATTGTTCTGCTAGCTTTCGCACTTCATCTGCTACAATTGCAAATCCTCTTCCTTGCTCTCCAGCTCTCGCAGCCTCAATTGCCGCATTTAACGCTAATAAATTTGTCTGTTCTGCAATATGTTGAATCACTTCAAGAATTGCTCCAATTTGTTTCGACTTATCGTCTAACAAACCAATGATTTTGTCTGACTGTGAAACAGAATCATGAATTAATTGCATTTGATTCACAGTTTTTTCAACTAACGTCCCACCATTTTCAGCTTTTTTCTTCGTATACATAGAGGCTGTAGATACTAATGAAGAACTATCTGCAACACGCTGAATTCCTTCTGTAACTTCTTCTAACAATGTTGCTCCTTCTTCAACTTCTTTCGTTTGTATTTCTGCACCACTCGATACTTGCTCTATCGCCTGTGTAATTTGTTCCGTTGCTTCGCTTGTCTGCTTCATACTAGCTGTTAATTCTTCTGAAGATGCTGCTACATGACTTGCTGAAATGTTTATATTGGAAATGACACTATGTAACGATGTAGCCATCTCGTTAAAGCTTTCTCCTAGCTGTCCAATTTCATCTTTAGAATGAACTGTAATTGATTCTGTTAAATCGCCTTCACTAATCTTCTTCGATGATATAACAAGTTGTTTTAACGGTTTAATAATAGACGCAATAATGAAGTAAATTACAATCCCACCGATTAGTAGCGAAATTCCAAGAACAGTTATTGTTTTATAGAAAATAGGTTCAGCCGCTTCGATAATTTCTTTGGAAGGCATAATTCCTGCTATTTTCCATCCAGTTTTCTTATTCGTTTTAAAAGTGATATTACGATCTTCACCATCTAACGAATAATGAACATCCCCAGCTTCCTGTTTATACAATTCTTTACTAAGTTTCTCTTCTAATTTCTCTCCTGGCTTCAGTGTCGGGTGCGCTACTACATTTTTATCTTGATCAAATATTGCTACATACCCTTCCTTACCGATATTAACCATCTTGGAAGTAGTAACAATATCATTAATGATTAAGTCAATCCCAAGAACGCCACTTTTATCCTCATTTTGTTTTGCTAGTGTAATAACAATATTACCTGTCGTTTTTGACTTATATGGAGCAGTTACAATTACTTCTCCGCTTTTCTTCACTGCCTCTTTATACCAATCTCTTTCTGTAGGATTATATCCATCTGGCATCTGAATAGCTGGTGATTGAATAAACTGTCCATTACTAGATCCTGTATAGATTGCTTCCATTTCTGGATGCAGTTTATTGTATTCTTCTAGTTTATTTTGTATGTTTTGAATTTGATCTGCTTGGTAACTTGATTGTGTGAATAATTTTGTAAAATAAGTTGCATCTATTTTTTTACTATCCAATTCTTTATTAATTACATTATCCAAAATTTTTATATTATCTTTCGCCGAGTTCAAAATCGTTTCATTAAAGTTCGTCTTCGCCTGTTGATAAGACGTCCAACCAATTACAATACTTGGAAGAATTAAAATAATAATAAATGATACAAGTAACTTTGTTTTTAAACTACTACTCCTTAATTTCCCTTGAAACATACTTCTACCCCTCCATACCGTTTTAAATGTAATTAATTAACATTTAATCTTTCTATAAAAATAATACAATTTAAATGTATCGATGAGACTCTCTATCTTTTTCTACATCATAAAGAATTGATACATACCTTTTTCATTCTATATAAATTAAATAATTAAAACAATATATAAAAATGTATATTATTCGAAATATTATAATTCACTGAAGAACCTCTAGTATCTCACTTACTAGAGGTTCCTCCCGCTTTACTATTCTTTATCTTTTTCTACTTCTTTTTTCGCATCTTCTACTACAGATACAACAGGTTTATCGTTTGATAATTGTTGTACTGCTCCTTTTCCAGCAAATCCTTCTAATAACTCTTTTAAATCAATGCCAGAAGAAGCTTTTAATGTTTCTTGCATCGTTGCCATTAAATCAGTCGCATAACCTGCAACTTTTCCGGCGCCGCTATTTTTACCACCGCCACCTGTATCGACAACTGTAATTTTATCAATGTTGCTAAGTGGGCTTGCAACTTCCTTCGCATAACTTGGAAGCATGTTAAGAACCATATCCATAATCGCCGCTTGGCCATATAACTCAAATGCCTCTGCAATTTTTTGTTTCGCTTCCGCTTCTGCTAAACCTTTTAATCTGATAACATCTGCTTCCGCTGTACCTTGTGCTTTTTGTACTTCTGCTTTTGCTTGACCTTGCGCTTTTTCGATTTCCGCCTTCGCTAAACCTTCTACACGAACTTCTTCTGCACGTGCTCTTGCTTCCGCTTCAATTTTATATTGATCTGCATCTGCTTTTTTCATTT
>NZ_JAKUFY010000108.1:0-19020 GCF_022663675.1 Bacillus cereus group sp. BfR-BA-01355 | reverse complement strand
GTTTCAGCCCCTTTCGATTTCCAGATACTTTCCCCATACAAGTAATTTTGTTTTTAGATGTTTATTTTCTAAACGTAGCTGTTCTAATTCACTGAGCTCTTTTGGTCCTTTTCCATAAGAATATTGTTTTCCTACAGGTTGTTGAAAACGATACGTTTGATCTGTACGATACCATTTCATCCATGTCTTAATTTGGGAAACATTTTTAATTCCGAGTTTCTCCATAATTGCACGATTTGAATAACCGTCTTTCTTCATTTCAATGACTTTCCACTTTGTTTCTTCTGGGTAATGAACTCTTGTCTTCAAACGAAAAACACCTCCAATGAATTTGCATACTTAGTATGCGAATTCAGGAGGTGTTTTTTTCATGTACCACTATTCGGGTTCACTTCAATTGCGGAAGGTTTTTCTTATTTTTCAATAACGCTCATATTTAAATTATAAGTTTTCTCAATATTTAACTTGTGCGTGCCATTTCCAGTTTTAATTGAATTTTTATACCAATGTTCTTGGTTGTTTAATTCTGGATGTTCTTCTGAAGAAGTATTTTCTTTTTTTGTTAAATCTTCTACTTGTTCCCAAGGTGTGCTTCCGTGTGTTTCTTTTTGATTCGTTACTGCTGTTAAAGAAACATCACTCTCTTTTGCAAGATGGACAGACACTCTTGAGCTTTCTTGTACAAACCAATTATTTTGTAATTGACCTGGATAAAGAGATAGTTCGTTATTTGAAGCACGGATTTCCACATTTTTATTTTGTGGAAGAACAAGCGTTGGTTTCACCTGTGGTGCTGAACTAAATAACGTATGTTGAACAGGTAATGATTTTAAATTGATATACATCGTTTCTCCAGCCGTTTGAACTGAAAGGAAATCATCTTGTTTTAAATTGAGTTTTTCATTTGCTTTCGTCGTCATTTCATAAGTTCCCAAAAGGTGAATTTGATTTGTATTATTTCCCTCTATCGTTAGAGGCTGATGCCCTGCATCTACTACAATTTTTTTGATAGATTCAGGTATATCAAATTGTCCGTCTGGAATATTACTCGTTTGTCTCGTTGTGTTAATAGAATGACGAAATTCTTCTAGTAATCCAGTTGATAATAAACAGTAAAAAGCAATTCCGACGCTTCCTAAAACGCCGATAAAGAAAATGCTGAAAATATCATATTTAATAAATGATTGTTCCTTCTTAGAAAATACAAGGTATAGTAAAACTTCAGCTCCAAGTATGATAAGTAAAACTGGCCACCATGCAGTTAGTGTATCTAATACTTGAATTCCTTTTACGACTGAAAATAGTAAAAAGCATCCTAACGATATAATAGAAAGCCCCATTGAGAATGTTCCAACACGCCAAGTCCTCATTCGCTTGTCCCACCTTTGTTTTCTTTATTTCCAAGTAACAATTTAAAGCCGCCGCCAATTAAAAGGAGCGCAACGATAGATGTTTGGAAATAGCGATAATATAGTTCACTAAGATGAATATTAAATATAGTTACAAAATAATCATTCAAAATAGGAAGGACTGTTTGATCTAATAAATAATAAACACCGAGTGTAATTAATCCGATACCAATCCATCTTTGATGATTTATAAAATAATCGATAATGGGTTCGTCTTGTACTCGTTCTTTTCCGTATTTTGCTGTTTGCTGTAAAGCATCAAAAAAGCTATAGAACCAAATGATTGGCACTAAAAATAAAAACGCAGAAAGTCTTAATAAGTCGAGTAAATAAATAGATAGTAAAAAGGCTGCCATAAGCTGAAGACCACGGCGTTGTAAGCCTAAATACATATGACCTGCTCCGGGGAACATCGCTAAAATAGAAGCAAATGTTTTATTTTTCTTTCCTTGCTCGCGGTGCTCTTCAAACTCTTCGAAAATAGTACGATCATCTAATTGCTCGCCACGTTCTTTTTTCTGGAGTTGCTGAACAACGTCAAAGAAATTGTAAATCCATAAAACAGGTAATGTAATAAGGAAGATAAGAAAACTTTCTTGCGATGTTAAAAGTGCAACGAAAATGATCATACTTCCGATTCCTGTGCAAGCTACTAAAAATGTAAGTCCGCGTTGCATAAGTCCTAATTGAAAATGGCCAAGTCCAGGGATGATGGATAAGAGAATGATATAAAATCGTTCGCTCTCTTTAGAGGATTCTATGAATTCTCCGGCAGCTTGTTTTTTCGATTGATTAATAATAGTGATAACTAAATCTAATAAATTGATTGCCCATAACACGACTAGTAAAAATAGAGAAAGAAAAGCAATATCACGGGCTCCTAATGCTATTGTACAAAATGCTGCAAAGATAAATAGAAATACAGCCCCTCCGCTATATAAAATAAACCGTCCAAATTTCTTTAAATATAAATGTCCAAGCCCAGGAATTAGCCCTAATACAAGTGCTAAAAAGGGATTTTTATTCATGCTTTGAACCTCCGTCCTTTTTCGATGTGTCTACCGATTTGTTTACAATTTGTTGTGAGATAGAAGACTCGTTATGTTTTGAAGATTTCTCTAAATTTGATGTCGCTGTAAAAATATACTGAAATAAACCACTTACCATAAAAATAATTGTAGCCGCAGTCGCAATTATGTAGTGAATGATCGTGCGCTTTAGTGAGGTTGTTTTTATATTTTCATTAGACTGTAGTGTTTCAAAATTAATTTGCGTCATAACTTCGTTCGTAAATGAATCATCATTTATCATTGGAAGGTTTTCATGTTGTTCATCAATACTTTCCATATAAAGTGCTAAACAATGATCACATTCATAAAGATGTTCTTCCATAGATTCACGTTCATTGCTTTCTATAAAATCTAATGTATAATTGCGCCAATCTTCTTTTGAATAATGCATCATAGAAACTCTTCCTCCTTCCAATGTTTTTTAATCCATTTTCTTGCCCGATACAGTTTCATTTCGACTGTTTTTACTTCAATGTTTTCCTGTAAAGCAATTTCTTGATAGCTTTTTTCTTCTAAGTAATGTGCGAGAACGACGTCACGGTAATTTTCAGGAAGTTCTCTCAGTTTTTGAGCAATGAGTAATTTCTGCTCTTTCGTCAATAATAAAGCCTCAATATTATGAGAGGACTGTATATTTTCCTCAGTTTCTTTACATAAGGAGAGTTCTTCACTTTCTCGAGCTTTCTTCCTCTTATAATCAATAGCGTGATTGGTGGCAATACGTGCCATCCACGTTTTTAATCCGCGAAATTGATAATTTGGGAGAGAGGCGTGAATTTTTACGAATACTTCTTGTGTAACATCTTTCGCATCTTCTTCATGTCTTACAATAGAAAAGATAACTTGAAAAATATAATGACGATATGTTTGCACGAGGATACGAAAAGCATGTTCGCTTCCTTGTTGTGCTTTTTCAATTAATTGTTTTTCCTCAATGGGTCTCTCCCTCCTTTTTGACGCATTCTATTATATAGACGTAAAGAATGATAAGTCACCCTACACATTTTGTAAAAAAAGAATAATATATTTTTTGCAGAAGAGCTAGATGAAAAAAGTGTGAAAAAATGGTAAGCAGAAGTATATAATGAGCAAGTAGGAAATGTTACACGGAGAAAGGATGTGAATGTTAGTAGGAGGAAGGTCCATACTAACAAACATGAAAATTAAAATATTAATAGCAGACGATAATTCTTTTATTAGAGAAGGCATGAAAATTATTTTAAATACATATGAAGAGTTCGAAGTGGTAGATACAGTAAATGATGGAGAAGAAGCTGTAGCATATTGTAAAAAGCATGAAGTTGATATTGCTCTTTTGGATGTTCGTATGCCAAATATGAACGGTGTAGAGGCGACGAAGTTTATTTGTGAAGAGACGAAAACAAAACCGCTTATTTTAACGACGTTTGATGATGATGAATATATTTTGGATGCAGTAAAAAACGGAGCGAAAGGGTATTTATTAAAAAATAACGATCCGGAGCGTATTCGTGATGCAATAAAAGGGGTATATAATGGCCAAACTGTTATGCAAGATGTAGTTCTCGATAAAATTAAGTCCAATTTAATGGAAAGTAAAGAGGAAGAATGTAAAATAGATAAAAGTCTTTTTACTGAAAGAGAGCTTAGTATTATCGCATTAATTGCAAAAGGTTTCTCAAATAAAGAAATTTCGAAACAGCTTTTTATATCTGAAGGAACAATCGCAAATTATATTACATCAGTTTTAGGGAAAACGGGACTTGAACATCGCACACAAATTGCGATTTACTACTTAACAGGGAAAGTAGATTAATGATATGGAATTTTGGTTAACTGTAAGTAAATTAATTGTCTTTATATATATTGTGTTCAGTTACATACATTCAAATGTTACGAACTTACCATGGGTTATATTTGCTTTGCTTTTATATCTTTCTGTAAACGTGCTAATCTCTATATTAAAAAAAGATACGTACAAAAAAATATTGATTTGTATTTCAATTAGTGTAGTTATGTTATTAACATGGAGGGTTCATCCGTTTTTTATTTTGTTTTTACCTTTGAATTTATACGAAATTACATTCCATTACATAGACAAGAATTGGTCACGCTTTGTTATTATGATGCTTCCAATTACAATTACAGATGAAAGCATTCGAATGACTTATGGATTAATTGTTGCATTTTCTTTTCTCGTTTTAACTATGGCAGATCGATATATATCACGTGTAGTAAAGCTTGAATCGCAAAATGATAAGATGCGAAAAGATATGCAACGACTTACGAAAAGCTTACATGAAAATAAAGAGTACATAAGACAATCAGAATACACATTTAAGCTAGAAGAGAGAAATCGGTTATCACAAGAAATTCATGATAAAATTGGTCACTCGATGACAGGTGCATTAATTCAAATGGAAGCTGCAAAGAGATTAATGGGGATAGATAAAGAAAAATCTGCGGAGTTATTACAAAATGCAATTCATATTTCAAAAGATGGAATTGAAAGTATTCGCATTACATTAAAAAATATGAAGCCACCAACTGAGCAAATTGGCATTCACCGTATGAAATTATTCATAGAGGAGTTTGCTAGTAAGCATGATGTAAACATTCCTTTCATATATAAGGGAAACTTAGATATGATTTCTCCCATTCAGTGGAAAATTATTGGTGAAAATGTTACCGAGGCACTAACAAATGCGATGAAATATGCTGATGCGACAGTTATTTCTATAGATATTCATGTACTTAATAAGATGGTTAAGGTGCAAGTGAAGGATAACGGAAAAGGCGCAGCTCTTGTTAAGAAAGGTCTCGGTATTATGGGGATGGAGGAGCGAACAGCGTCTGTAAACGGGAAAATTATTGTAGATGGAACAAGTGGTTTTTCAGTGACGATGTTGTTGCCGATATAAGAGAATGGGACGAAGATGAACCATCTCATATGAAAAAAGTGAATAATCTCATGTGAAAAGAATGAACTTCTGCACTGAGCAGGTTCATTTTTTTTGTTTATACTAAAAGCAGAGAAACCGAAATAGGGGTGAAATGATGAATACATTAGAAATTAAAAATTTAACGAAAAAATTTGGTGATTTCATCGCGGTAGATAATATGTCTTTATCTATTAAAGAAGGAGAGATATTTGGCTTTTTAGGATCAAATGGTGCTGGTAAAAGTACAACGATAAATATGATTGCTGGGTTGTTAAGAAGTAATGAAGGTGAAATTAGCATATTAGGAAAAAATATAAAAAAACATAATCGATTTGCGAAGATGAATATCGGTATCGTTCCGCAAGATATTGCGATTTATGAAGAGTTAACTGCCTATGAAAATGTGAAATTCTTTGCTGGATTGTACGGTTTAAGAGGAGCAGAGCTAAAAGCAAGAGTAGAGGAAGCGCTTCAGTTTGTGGGGCTTAGTGATAAACATAAAAGTTATCCGAAAAACTTTTCTGGCGGGATGAAACGAAGATTGAATATCGCTTGTGCGATCGCTCATAGACCGAAGTTAATTATTATGGATGAGCCGACAGTGGGAATTGATCCACAGTCAAGAAACTATATTCTCCAGTCTGTTCGAAAATTAAATGAAATGGGAAGTACCATTATTTACACGAGCCACTACATGGAAGAAGTAGAAGAGATTTGTACGAAAATAGCAATTGTAGATCACGGTAAAGTAATTGCAGAAGGTACGAAAGAACAGTTAAAAGCGATTATTACTGATACGAAAGATATTTGGGTTGAAGTGAAGTCAGTAGAAAATTTAGATGTAAAAAAGTTAAAAGAGATAAACGGTGTGAAAGCTGTTCAAATTGAAGAGAACGTAATTAAAGTAAACTCGGATGCAGGAGTAAACAATTTAAATAAAATTATTCAGCACTTCATTAATCATGATATTGAAATTCGTTCGGTAGAGGAGCAGGCCCCGAACTTAGAAACAGTATTCCTTACGTTGACTGGAAGAAACTTACGAGATAAATAAAAGGTAAATGAAGAAAAGGTAAAGGGAGGTTCATCAATTGAACATCTTCAATATTGCAGTTATGCATATTAAAAGAGATTTCAGAGACGTAAGAACTTTAGTTTTTATGTTAGCATTTCCGGTTGTACTTATGCTTGTGTTAGGAACAGCGTTAACGAATGCATTTGATAGCGATAGTCAAGCGATTAAAGATATACAAGTGCTCTACAAAGATGAAGCGAGTAGCACATTTTCTCAATCGTTCGAAGCATTTACGAAAGAAGTCGATAAATCGGGTATTCATTTTAAAAAAGCTTCCGAAGGTATAGATGGGAAAGAAGAAGTGAAGCAAAATAAATATGCTGCTTATGTAGAGTTAAATAAAGATGGTGCAAAATTTTATGGAAGTGACAAAAGTAGTGTTGAGGGAAGTATTGTGGAAGGCATGCTTACAACATTTGTTGATAAGTACAATATAGCGGCCGAAGTTGCAAAAGTAGATCCTAGTAAGGTGAGCACAGTTTTTTCAAGCGGAAATCATAATGATTATATAAAAGAAACATCTTTACAAGCTGCGAAAAAACCAGGTTCTATGGATTACTACGCGGTTGTAATGACAACGATGATTGCACTATATGCTGCGATGGGAGCGAGTTCTTTAATTCGAGGAGAACGAATACGTAAAACAGGAGATCGTCTCATTGCTGCACCTATAAGTAAGGCTGAAATATTCATTGGAAAAGTACTTGGTAGCCTAGTAGCAAATGCTCTGTGCATATTACTCGTCATGTTATTTAGTAAATTTGTTTTTCAAGCGAATTGGGGCGACCATCTTGGAATCATATTTCTTATTTTATTAACACAAATTTTTCTAGCAATTAGCTTCGGTTTAGGAATTGGATATATTACAAAAACACCGGAATCATCTAGAGCAATTATTATGGTTATTGTGCAATTATCCTCTATTTTTGGTGGTGCATATTTCGTAATAGAAGAAAATTTCGTTACGAATTTATCACCATTAACGTGGGCAAACACAGCTGTTATGAAAATTATTTATGCAAATGATGTAGGAGCAGCACTACCGGTAATATGTTTAAACCTTGGCATTTCAGCACTCTTTTTATTAATTGCAATTATTGCATTACGTAGACGGGAGGGGCTATAGTATGAAAGATATTTTATGGCTCATACAAAAAACGTTATCTGTACTTTTGAAAAATAAAAAAGGGTTATTCATTATTATTAGTTTGCCGATAATTGGAACACTAATCTCCTTCTCGATGTATGGGAATATGGGGCAAGGGACGTTAAATATCGGGGTTATTAATAAAGAAAATCAATCTATAGCAAATGATACGGTGAAATTTTTAGAAGGATTAAATCATGTAAAGGTAAGTAAAATTAAAGAATCTGAAGTAGAAGATAAACTCACTTCCAAAAAACTTGATGGAGTTATTACATTAGATTCTGGTTTTTCAAAAAGTGTTCGAGAAGGGAAACCAAATCATATTGAAATTTCATCGATTAAAGGTGATCAAGTAACAGGATTTATAAAATCATATTTATACAATTATATTGATAATGTAGCAGCTATTAGTAAAGTAGCAGGAACAGATCAAAGTGCATTTGATACTATGTACGCAGGATATCAAAAAGGTTCATTTAAAATGAAAACTGAGACGCTAGAAGATACTTCGAAAAATAAAGATATGACAAACCAAACGATGGGTTACCTTATTATGTTTATGCTATTTTCAGCAGCGAACTTATCAGGTTATATTTTAAAAGAAAAAGAAAATAGAACGTATTTTAGACTCTTATCAACGCCGATAGATGGGAAGAAATTCATATTATCTAATGTCGGGGTAAATATGCTGCTATTAACAGTACAAATTCTGATTACAATCTTATTCCTAACGAATATTTTTCATATAAATATCAATATGCCTTTCATAGTGATGATTGGTGTACTCATGCTATTTGCTTTAATAGCGATTGGAATATCGTTAGTCCTTGTCGCTTTTTCGAAAAACTCAGCATCAGCAAATGCACTGCAAAATATGATTATTGTACCGACATGTTTACTGGCTGGATGTTATTTTCCTTATGACATTATGCCAAAAGCGGTACAAAAAGTAGCTGATTTTCTTCCGCAGAGATGGCTATTAGACACAGTATCAAAACTACAACAAGGAATTCCAATTTCAGATTTGTATTTAAATATTTTAATCTTATTTGCCTTTGCGGTAGCATTCTTCTTAATTGCTATTTATAAGTTTGGAAGAAATAATGATGCGAGAAACTTTGTTTAATATGAAAAGGGTGTGACGTTAAGTCGCATCCTTTTTTGTATGAAGCATGAAATCTAAATTTGAATGACAAAATAGAAAGGTGGAAAGAAAATGAGCGGAAGGAAATCAAAATGATTAAAAAAATATTGCGAGTTACTTCTATTGTAATTACTATTTTCGTTTTTGTTTTAATTTGGATGCATATTGACGTTACGCTCGGAAGAAAAATGGAAGTCGGGAAAAATATGCCGACAGAGTACGCTCCTCATTATAGTGATTTTCAATTATATGTAGAAGGAAAGTCATTTTATAAACAGTTATTTACTGATATAAGAGAGGCGAAGCAATCTATTTACACGTACTTTTTCATTTTGTCGGATGATAAAAGTAGCCATACTTTTTTAAACTTATTAAAAGAGAAGGCGAGAGAAGGAGTAAACGTATATTTATCTGTCGATTTACTTAACGATTTATCATTTGAAAGAAAGGTGAAAAAAGAATTACAGGAAAGTGGCGTGCATTTTACATATAGTAGAAAACAGGAATTACCATTCGGGTTTTATTCCCTACATCATCGTAATCATCGCCGTATTACGACGATTGATGGAGAAATTGGCTATACAGGCGGATTTAATATAGGAGATGAGTACTTAGGGAAAGATAAGCGATTTGGATATTGGCGTGATTATCATGTACGGCTTAAAGGAGAAGGAGCAAAAGATTTAGAGGAGCAATTCGCTTTAGATTGGAAGCGAGATACGAAAGAAGATATAAAGAGAAGTACGAATAAGGCTAGCAAAGGGAATACATTACATACTATGACTAGTTACAATGGCCATTACGTTGCTGAGAAATATATAGAGCTCATAAAACAAGCTCAGCACTCAATTGTAATTGCAACGCCGTATTTTATAGCGAAAAATAAAGAATCTATGAATGCTTTAATCGCGGCGCAAAAGCGTGGTGTTACAGTAAAAATACTTTGGTCATATAAACCAGATCTACCTCTTATAAAAGAAGCGGCGTATCCATACATACGTCAAGCTGTTAATAATGGGATTACTGTATATGGGTATAAAAAAGGAATGTTTCATGGAAAGTTAATGCTGATTGATAATGAGTTAACTGTTATAGGTACAACAAACTTTACTTCGCGTAGCTTCAATATAAATGATGAAATGAATTTTTATATTTATGGTGGTCCTATTGTAGGACAAGTTAATAAGGCGTTAACAGAGGATTTTCATGATTCGAAAGAAATGACGAAAGAGTTTTTTGAAAAGTTATCTTTTTGGGAGCGTTGTAAGGAGAAAGTAGCGGGATTGGTTGACTTCTATTTGTGATGATGAATTAGGAAAGGGTGCCTACAAAAGACACCCTTTTTTGGTGGGAAATCATTATTTTTCATGCACCAGCAATGAAGCATCATCATTAATCAACGTCCCTACATGCTCCCCTAAACAAATTCGTTTCATCACTCCAGGCTCATCAAAGTTAAAGACATGTGCTGGTAAATTGTAGTCTCGGGCAAGCAGTAATGCTGCTTGATCCATGACTTGTATATTTTGTCTAACAACATCATTATAGTTTAGTTTGCTGTACATTTTTGCTGATTTGTTATGCTTTGGATCACTTGTAAAAACGCCGTCGACACCTTGTTTTGCGACTAATATGGCATCACTATTCATTTCAATAGCTCTTTGTACGCTTGGATAATCTGTCGTCACGAACGGTTGCCCGTTTCCGCCTCCAAAGATAACGATATAACCGTTATCTAAATGGTGGACTGCACGCAAACGAATGTATGGTTCAGCTACTGCATTAAATGGAATGGAAGTCATAACGCGCACTTCTCTATTTGTTTTACTTGTTAAAACACCGCGAAGCATTAAGCTGTTAATAATTGTACCTAACGTACCGATATTATCAGCTTCTACGCGATCAATTCCCCATTCTTCAGCTAGATGACCTCTAAAAATGTTACCGCCACCGATGACGATGGATACTTCGATACCTAAATCAACAATGGATAAAATTTCGTTTGCGATATGTTCTAATCGTTTGGAGTTAAAGCTATTTCCAGTTTGATCGGCAAGTGCACCGCCGCTTAATTTAATTAAGACACGTTTATATGGTCTCATAACTATTCCCCCTATATAGATCGCAATAAAAAAGGAACAAAGGCGAATGCCTTTGTTCCTTTTTAAGAAAATGAAAAAGAAAAGAAGAAGATAGGACGAATTTCTTTGTATAGTTTCTCATAACATCCACTCCTTTTCATTTCGATTTTTTTAAGTATATATCTTTTTGATTATACGAAACAATCTGATTACTTATCAAGTTTATTTTATCGTTTTTTAACAAAATGGTGTCAATGAAAAAAAGAAGAAAAATATTTGAATTTTTTGTGACGAACTTGTAGGTTTTTGTATGATTTTGTAGGTTCGCTTATAAGATGTGTAAGTAGCTTTTATAAATTCAAATTGAAAGCGTTCGCATGAAGGGGATGAACATAAATGAAAAAATTCGGATTGGCAACACAAATTTTTGTAGCGCTTGTTTTAGGGATTGTAGTAGGGGCAGTCTTTTATGGCAATAAAACGGCGATTTCTTATATCACACCAATTGGAGATATATTTATTCACTTAATTAAGATGATTGTAGTACCAATTGTTATTTCAGCATTAATTGTTGCAGTAGCTGGTGTAGGAGATATGAAAAAGCTTGGGAAACTGGGCGGTAAGACAATTCTTTATTTCGAAATTATTACGACAATTGCTATTTTAATGGGATTACTTGCAGCGAATATATTCCAACCAGGTACTGGTGTTGATATGAGTAATTTACAGCAAAGTGATATTTCTTCTTATAAACAAACTGCAGATGCAACCGAGAAGAAAGGTTTTGCTGAGACAATTGTTCACATTGTACCGAAAAACGTATTTGAATCGATTGCACAAGGTGACCTATTACCGATTATATTCTTCTCAGTATTATTCGGCTTAGGAGTTGCGGCAATTGGGGAAAAAGGAAAGCCTGTCTTTAACTTTTTTGAAGGCGTACTCGAAGCCATGTTTTGGGTTACAAATCAAGTGATGAAATTTGCACCATTTGGTGTATTCGCATTAATTGCCGTTACGGTTGCAAAATTTGGTGTAGCGACATTACTTCCGCTAGGAAAACTAGTGCTAGCTGTATACGTAACTGTTATACTATTCGTTGTGATTGTATTAGGTATTAATGCACGAATGGTTGGCGTAAACATTTTTACATTAATGAAAATTTTAAAAGAAGAACTGATTCTTTCGTTTACGACAGCAAGTTCAGAAGCTGTTTTACCTAATATAATGAGAAAAATGGAAGAGTTCGGTTGTCCAAAGGCAGTTGCCTCTTTCGTAATTCCGACAGGTTATACATTTAACTTGACTGGATCGGCTATTTATCAAGCGTTAGCGGCATTGTTTGTTGCACAAATGTACGGTGTGCATATGTCATTAACGGAGCAAATAACGTTATTATTCGTTCTCATGTTAACATCCAAAGGTATGGCGGGAGTTCCAGGTGCATCGTTCGTTGTTGTATTAGCAACGTTAGGTTCAATGGGGTTACCACTAGAAGGTATCGCGTTAATTGCGGGAATTGACCGCATTTTAGATATGATTCGCTCATCTGTCAATGTATTAGGAAATGCATTAGCGGCCATTGTTATGTCGAAGTGGGAAGGCGAATTCGATAATGAGAAAGCAAAACAATATGTAGAAACAGTCAAAGAAACAAAAGCAGCATAAGAAATCGTTAAGGAGTGAATAATCATGGCAACATTAACTGAAGTTAAAAATGGTGTTCGAATTGAAAAAGATTTTTTAGGTGAAAAAGAAGTGCCAAACTATGCATACTACGGCGTACAAACAATGCGTGCAGTAGAAAACTTCCCAATTACAGGATACAAAATCCATGAAGGCTTAATTAAAGCATTCGCAATTGTAAAAAAGGCTGCAGCGCTTGCTAATACAGATGTAGGAAGATTACAATTGAACAAGGGCGGCGCGATCGCAGAAGCCGCTCAAGAAATTCTTGATGGAAAATGGCATGATCATTTCATCGTAGATCCAATCCAAGGCGGAGCAGGTACTTCAATGAATATGAATGCAAATGAAGTCATGGCCAATCGTGCTCTTGAATTATTAGGAATGGAAAAGGGAGACTATCATTATATTAGTCCAAATAGTCATGTAAACATGGCGCAATCAACAAACGATGCATTCCCAACGGCGATTCATATTGCAACATTAAATGCATTAGAAGGCTTATTACAAACGATGGGTTATATGCACGATGTATTTGAATTAAAAGCAGAGCAGTTCGATCATGTTATTAAAATGGGTCGTACACATTTACAAGACGCTGTGCCAATTCGTCTTGGACAAGAATTTAAAGCGTATTCTCGCGTACTTGAACGTGATATGAAACGTATCAAGCAATCACGTCAACATCTATATGAAGTAAATATGGGAGCAACTGCAGTTGGTACAGGCTTAAATGCAGATCCAGAATATATTGAAGCAGTTGTAAAACATTTAGCTACAATTAGTGAACTGCCACTTGTTGGTGCAGAAGACTTAGTAGATGCAACGCAAAATACGGATGCATACACAGAAGTATCAGCAGCACTGAAAGTATGTATGATGAATATGTCTAAAATTGCGAATGACCTTCGCTTAATGGCATCAGGTCCACGTGTTGGCTTAGCGGAAATTATGTTGCCTGCTCGTCAACCAGGTTCATCTATTATGCCAGGGAAAGTAAACCCTGTTATGCCAGAAGTAATTAATCAAATTGCGTTCCAAGTAATTGGTAACGACCATACAATTTGCCTTGCTTCAGAAGCAGGACAGTTAGAATTAAACGTTATGGAACCAGTACTTGTTTTCAACTTACTTCAATCTATTAGCATTATGAATAACGGTTTCCGTGCCTTTACAGATAATTGCTTAAAAGGAATTGAAGCGAATGAAGATCGCTTAAAAGAGTATGTTGAGAAGAGTGTAGGAATTATTACAGCCGTGAACCCTCATATCGGTTATGAAGCAGCAGCTCGCGTTGCGAAAGAAGCAATTGCAACAGGTCAATCCGTTCGAGAACTTTGTGTGAAAAACGGTGTACTGTCACAAGAAGACTTAGAGTTAATTCTAGATCCATTCGAAATGACGCACCCAGGGATTGCAGGAGCAACTCTTTTAAAGAAAAATTAAAAGAAGAGGGGGACAATCCCCTCTTTTTTGTTTACAATATAGAAATGCTATATATGAATAGAGGTAGGGATGTTATGAGTAAGTTTACAGTAGCTTCTAATGGTTCATTAGAAACGACATTAAGAGGAGTAGAAGTATTATCGACACCACTTTTAAATAAAGGGGTCGCTTTCACGCAAGAAGAGAGAGAAGAATTAGGTTTAAAAGGGTTATTACCGCCAGCAGTTTTAACATTAGAAGAACAAGCACGCCGAGCATATGAACAATTCTGTTCTCAGCCGGATGATTTATTAAAGAACGTATATTTAACAGCGTTACATGATCGAAATGAAGTATTATTTTATCGTATATTAACAAATCACTTACGTGAAATGTTACCAATTGTATATACACCAACAGTCGGTGTAGCAATTCAAAGGTATAGTCATGAATACCGTAAACCGCGTGGTGTGTATTTATCAATTAACGATCCGTCGGGTATCGAAGAAGCATTCGCCAATATCGGTGCAACAGCTGAAAACATTGATTTAGTCGTTGTAACAGATGGAGAAGGCATACTTGGAATTGGTGACTGGGGTGTTGGTGGTATAAACATCGCAATCGGGAAATTAGCTGTTTATACGGCCGCAGTTGGTATCGATCCTAGTCGTGTATTACCAGTAATTTTAGATGTAGGTACAAACCGTGAGGAACTATTAAACAATCCATTTTATATTGGAAATCGTCACCCTCGTATAACAGGTGAAGTTTACGATGAATTTATTGATACGTTTGTACAAGCGGTAAATAAACAATTCCCGAAAGCACTTTTACATTGGGAAGACTTTAGCTCTCGTAACGCACGAAAAATTTTAGATAAATACCGTCATGACGTTTGTACGTTTAATGATGATATTCAAGGTACAGGTGCAGTTTCGCTTGCGGCTGTGTTATCGGCAGTGAAAGCTTCTGGTGTACCATTAAGTGAACACCGCGTTGTTGTATTTGGTGCTGGTACGGCTGGAATCGGTATCGCAGATCAAGTTAGAGATGCGATGGTCCGCGTAGGCGTATCTGAAGAAGAATCATATAAGCGTTTCTGGTGTATTGATCGTAACGGATTAGTTACAGATAATATGGAAGACCTTCTTGATTTCCAAATTCCGTACGCAAGAAAAGAAGCGGAAGTAAGTGAGTGGAAGCAAAATGATATGATCGGACTTGCTGAAGTTGTGAAACATGTAAAACCGACAATTTTAATTGGTACATCTACTGTTGCGGGCGCATTTAAAGAGGAAATTATTAAAGAAATGGCTTCTCACGTAGAAAGACCAATCATTTTACCAATGTCGAATCCAACACCGCTTGCTGAAGCAAAGCCAGCAGATGTAATCGAGTGGACAGAAGGAAGAGCATTAGTTGCAACAGGAAGTCCATTTGAACCAGTTACATATAACGGTGTAACGTATGTGATTGGACAATCAAATAATGCACTTATTTTCCCAGGGCTTGGTCTTGGAACAATTGTAGTACGTGCAAGCGTTATGACGGATGGAATGTTCGCAGCAGCTGCTGAAGCAGTTGCAAGTATGGTAGATACAAGTCAGCCAGGAGCACCTATTTTACCAGAGGTCGAAGAATTACGTAATATCTCAGAAATGGTTGCAATTGAAGTAGCTAAAGTTGCAGTTGCAGAAGGTGTTGCAAGAGTGAACTTAAGTGATAACGATATTAAGATGGCAGTGAAAGAAGCAATATGGGAGCCGGAGTACCGCCAAATAAAAGCGGTAGAAAAGGTTAGAATATAGAAAAAAAGCCCGTTTATAACAATAAGCGGGCTTTCGCTTTACTACTGAAAAAAAGTATAGGAAGTGGCACCTTTGAATTGGAATCAATTATGGAAGAAAGATATGTCCCTTTTAATTATATTAATGGTCGTTGTTCCTATTGCTGGGGAGCTGAACTTTCATCCCTTTAATGATACGTTTCGAGTTAGCTTCGGTACACCGCTATTTTTCTTTTTATTATTATTTTTAAGAAGAGTACCAGCAGGAGTTGCAGGTATTCTTGTTGGTATATCTGTAGTCTTATTCCGAGTATGTCTTGACTGGATCATGCAAGGTTCATTTCATATGACAGAATCATTTTATTTGCGTTATCCTGTGTTCTTCTATTATTTTATTTATGGCAGTCTTTTTTCGCTTTGCAGGGTAAATAAGTTCCATCAGAAACCAATCATTATTGGATGCCTTGGCATTTCAATTGAAATTGTTGCAAGTATGTCAGAACTTGCGTTCTATCACATGTTAGTACTCGGTACAACAATAACGATTTCTGAAGTAAATAAACTTATTATTATTGCTATTTTTCGTAGTTTCTTTGCACTTGGTTTTTTAAATATGATGAATTTATATGAAACGAAATTAAAAGAATCGCAAGTTCGAAAAGAAAATGAAAACATGTTAATGCATCTTTCTAATTTATATGTGGAATCTGTTCATTTGAAAAAGACATTACAAAATGCAGAGTTAATTACACAAGAAGCATATCAATTATATCGAAATTTACAAGTAAGCGCTGATTCAAGTAGTAAAACAGCATTGAAAATAGCAGGGGAAGTGCATGAAATAAAAAAGGATAATCAAAGGATATTTGCAGGATTATCTAAACTGTTATTAGATAAAAATGTAGCTGAGTATGTAGAAGGACATGAGCTTACAGAAATGATTGTAAGAATAAATGAAAAGTACGCTGGAATGCTAGAGAAAGATATACGTTTTTCTAAATATATAGAAGGTGAACACGCTGCATATCACGTGTATACAGTGCTATCAATCTTTAATAACTTAGTTGCCAATGCAGTGGAAGCAATTGAAGATAGAGGTCTCATTCATATTGATTTATATAAACGAGAGCAACATGTAATATTTGAAGTAATTGACGATGGCCCTGGTATTGCACAAAAGTATAAAAAATTAGTATTTAAGCCCGGGTTTACTTCCAAGTATGATCAAACAGGAACACCGTCAACAGGCATTGGACTTTCTTACATACATGAAATGGTAACAGAGCTAGGCGGAGAAGTAAGATTAGAAGACAATGAAACCGGAAAAGGGTGTAAGTTTATCGTTTGTTTACCGGAGTGCAGTTTAAAGCGGGAAGGGGAATAGATTTGTTTTATTATATCGTAGACGATGATGAAGTTTTCCGTTCAATGCTGTCGCAAATTATTGAAGATGGAGATCTTGGAGAAGTAATTGGTGAGGCGGATGACGGAGCTTTTATTGAAGCGGATCAACTAAATTTTAAAAAAATAGATATTTTATTTATTGATTTGTTGATGCCGATGAGGGACGGAATTGAAACAGTTCGTCACATTGCGTCAACTTTCACGGGGAAAATTATTATGATTTCTCAAGTGGAATCGAAGCAGCTTATAGGTGAGGCATATACATTTGGTGTAGAATATTATATTACAAAACCATTAAATAAAATCGAAGTTGTATCTGTTGTACGCAAAGTGATAGAGCGTATTAGATTGGAGCGTTCTATACATGATATTCAAAAATCATTGAATAACGTGTTTCAGTGGGAAAAACCGCAATTGCGTACTGAACCAGTACAAGAAGGAAAAAAGATAGGGGATTTAGGGCGCTTTTTACTATCAGAACTCGGTATTGCGGGAGAGAATGGAAGTAAAGATTTACTTAGTATGCTGGAATATTTATATGGTCAAGAAAAGGCACAGACATTTGACTTTGGCTTTCCTGCGTTAAAAGAAATTTTTCATCATATTACGATAAGGAAATTAGGGGATATAGCTTTAGAGGCGGATATTGATAAAGAGAAAAAAGCGTCTGAACAAAGAGTACGTCGAGCTATTTATCAGTCGTTAAATCATTTGGCTTCTTTAGGACTAACAGACTTTTCAAATCCAAAATTTGAAAGCTATGCTCCAAAATTTTTCGATTTCACTGTAGTTAGAAAACGGATGACAGAAATGACGAAAGATGAACTTGCATCTTCTGGTCATACGCGAATTAATACAAAGAAGTTTATTCAAGTGTTGTATTTTGAGGCGAAGAGGTTGATGGAAATAGAGTGAAGAAGATGCTTATAAATAAGCATCTTTTTTGTTAAATCAACATTTTATATTAAGGAAGTGTCAAAGCGATGAGTTTCACATTGAATAAATCGATTATTAAAGAAGTGTGCGGAGAGACCTCATATAAAAGAGGTGAAGCCTATTATAAATCAAATAAAGTGATAATAAATCATTATGATAAAAATAAAGAAATTTGCGAGGCTACAGTAAAAGGGAACGAGGATTTCCATGTTACAGTAGAAAAAGCTAAAAAGGGTGATGTTGTTGCAAAATGTAGTTGTCCTTCATTATCGTCTTTTCAAACGTATTGTCAACATGTTGCAGCAGTATTAATACAAATAAACTATAATCAACAAACAGGTGGAATGAGCTCCACTAGTAACAGAAACGATCAATTGACAAGTGGTATGTTTCAGCTGTTTGCGGACAAACCACTGAGGCCAAAAAGTAAACAACACCGTTTTGATACACGCGAAATATTAGATGTTGAGTTTATATGTACACCAGTAGCTACGAGAAGTGGTGGGGCTCTACTTGGAATTCAATTGAAACTTGCCAAAGTGTATTTCATAAATCATATTAGAGAATTTCTTTCTAAGGTGGAGAAAAGAGAGTCTTTTCATTGTTCAAATGAATTTACATATACGCCAGATGTACATAGTTTTAAACAAGAAACGGATGCGATTATCCAGCAGCTCATTAAAATGTATCATAACGAAAAAATGTATGAGGATGCGCTAGAAGTACATGCGAAACAAGATGAAAGTATGATATTCATACCACCAGCTTCATGGAAAGATATGCTCTCTTCACTTTCTAAAGTTGAATATGTACAGCTGAAACAAAATGAACAACTGTTTCAGGGATTACAAGTTTCAAAAGGTTTGTTGCCGTTACACTTTGAATTTACAAAGGGAAATAATGGCGGATTTACACTTCATATAGATGGTCTAAATC
>NZ_JAKUFY010000107.1:0-19562 GCF_022663675.1 Bacillus cereus group sp. BfR-BA-01355 | reverse complement strand
ATAAAATATATTTTTTAGAAGATAAAAGGGCCTTTTTATCATACTATTATGATTGGATTTCTTGTAATAAGGAGGAATTCAATTGAGTTCATATACAGTACCATCTTCAGAAGTTCAGACGAATCGAAGAAGTATGTTTGCTTTATTAGCACTAGCAATTAGTGCATTTGGGATTGGTACGACCGAGTTTATTAGTGTCGGTTTACTACCATCTATTTCGAAAGATTTAAATGTTTCGGTTACAACAGCTGGTTTAACCGTTTCTTTATATGCATTAGGAGTAGCGTTTGGTGCTCCAGTATTGACGTCATTAACAGCTAGTATGTCGCGAAAGACGTTGTTAATGTGGATTATGATTATTTTCATTATTGGCAATGGTATTGCGGCAGTAGCAACAAGTTTTACTGTGCTACTTATCGCGAGGGTTGTATCTGCGTTTGCGCATGGGGTTTTTATGTCAATTGGATCTACAATTGCGGCTGCGCTTGTACCTGAGAATAAACGTGCAAGTGCAATAGCATTTATGTTTACTGGTTTAACTGTTGCGACTATTACAGGTGTACCAATTGGAACATTTATCGGTCAACAATTTGGCTGGAGAGCATCGTTTATGGTTATTGTGGCAATTGGAGTCGTTGCTTTAATCGCCAACAGTATGCTAATTCCTTCTAACTTAAAAAAGGGTACGTCTGTATCATTTCACGATCAATTTAAGTTGATTACGAACGGAAGACTATTACTTGTATTTATCATTACTGCATTAGGATACGGGGGAACATTCGTAACATTTACGTATTTATCTCCGTTATTACAAGAAGTAACAGGATTTAAAGCAAGTACCGTTACAATTATTTTGTTAGTATACGGAATTGCAATTGCGATTGGGAATATGGTCGGCGGAAAATTATCAAATTATAATCCGATTCGAGCGTTATTTTACATGTTCTTTATTCAAGCGATTGTATTATTTGTTTTAACATTTACAGCGCCATTTAAAGTTGCTGGATTCATTACAATTATTTTTATGGGACTATTTGCGTTTATGAATGTCCCAGGGCTACAAGTGTATGTCGTTATCTTGGCTGAGAGGTTTGTACCTAGCGCTGTTGATGTAGCATCAGCGATTAACATTGCAGCATTTAACGCAGGAATTGCTCTTGGTGCTTACTTGGGCGGTATTGTAACGAACTCGTTAAGATTAATTCATACGGCTTGGGTAGGCGGAATTATGGTAGTAGGTGCTGTGATTTTAACAGCGTGGAGCATGACATTAGAAAAAAGAGATCAAGTAAAATAAAAGGAGAGAAAATAAAATGAAAAACTTACAAAGTAAAACAGTATTAAATAATGGTGTAGAAATGCCTTGGTTCGGTTTAGGTGTATTTAAAGTAGAAGAAGGACCAGAACTTGTAGAAGCTGTAAAATCAGCGATTAAAGCAGGATACCGTAGCATCGATACAGCTGCACTTTACGGAAATGAAAAAGCTGTAGGTGAAGGAATCCGTGCCGGTATTGAAGCGACTGGTATTTCAAGAGAAGAATTATTCATCACTTCAAAAGTATGGAACGCAGATCAAGGATACGAAGAAACAATTGCTGCATACGAAGAGAGCTTAAAGAAATTAGAACTAGATTATTTAGACCTATATCTTGTTCACTGGCCTGTAGAAGGAAAATATAAAGATACGTGGAGAGCGCTAGAAACACTTTATAAAGAAGATCGCGTACGTGCAATTGGCGTAAGTAACTTCCAAATTCACCACTTACAAGATGTAATGAAAGATGCAGAAATTAAGCCAATGATTAACCAAGTAGAATACCACCCTCGTTTAACACAAAAAGAATTACAAGCTTTCTGTAAAGAACAAGGTATTCAAATGGAAGCATGGTCACCACTTATGCAAGGTCAATTATTAGATAACGAAACATTACAAGCAATTGCTGAGAAACACGGTAAAACAACAGCACAAGTGATTTTACGTTGGGATCTTCAAAACGGAGTAATCACAATTCCAAAATCAACGAAAGAACACCGCATTATTGCAAACGCGGATGTATTTAACTTTGAATTAACAAAAGAAGACATGGAAACAATCGATGCGTTAAACGAAAATCACCGCGTTGGTCCAGATCCTGATAACTTCGATTTCTAAGATTAAAGTAAGAAAGAAAAAAGAGTGCTTTTATGCACTCTTTTTTTGTGCATAAAAATATTTTCTAATTAAATACTACTTAGTATTAAGTTTGTTATTAAGGGGCTGTAAATATGAATATAAAGCAATCGTTCAAACTTTTAGCTATGTTTTTAAGTGTCTTATTTGTATTATTCCCACTTCAAAAAGCATTCGCAGAGGTTATGGACCATACAAAGTATGAAATGGATTGGAGTTATAGTAGGTCAAAGAAGAAACCAATCCGAACAGAACTTATTAAAACGGCAGATGGAAAAATTGCATTTTGCTTAAATGTAGACTTAAAATCTCCGAGCGGTCAAGACTTACCAGAAATGGGTAAAGTAGATATTAACGTGTACCGTGTACTGTTGAATGGATATCCACAAAAGAGCCCACAAGAATTAGGGGTATCTGATTGGAGAGAGGCGCATTACGCAACGCAACTGGCAGTGTGGAATGCGTTAAAACAAATTGATGTTAATGATTTAGATTTCCGCAATAAAAATGTAGAGAAAGTAACGAAAGACATCGTTGCAAAAGCAAACGCTAGTGAAGAGTTACAAGAAATTACGATGAGTGTAACTCCTACAGAAGAACAAGAAGCAGTATTAAAAAATGATTTCTTTGAAACAGGTTTATATACAGTAGAAACAAATGCAAAAAGCGGAACGTATAAAGTGCAAGCAACAGGTGCACCAGCGGGTGTGAAGTTTGCAAATGAAAAAGGCGAAACAAAAACAGAATTTAATGTAGGAGAGAAGTTCCGCATTTTAATTCCGAAACAAACACCAGCTGGTGGATTTAGCTTTAAAGTATCAGGAAATTTAACGAAATTACAAGGGATTGCGCATAAAGGTACACCGACTATTCAAAATGCAGTAGTATTACTTGAGCGTAGTGAAGAGAAAACGAGCCCTGAGTTAGCGGTAAGTTGGAAAAAGGCTGAGGCTCCAAATAAACCAAATAAGCCATATACTCCAAATGAACCGCATAAACCGAATCAATATAAAAGGTAAATAAAAGCATTGGCCTATGCCAATGCTTTTTGTATGCGAGGATTAAAGTTATATTAAGAAAATAATAAAATAGATAAAATAGTGTTTTTACAGAATAAATTATATTTTAAAATAATATAAATATAACTAAATCCTAACGTTACGATTAATAGATTAAATTCACAAAATTGTAATATTATTCTTGGGGGGAGGCTATTAAATACAGGTAAAAGCGTGTAAAATTCAGTTGGAAAAACTACCTATAGATGGTCATATATGAAGAAAATGTAAGGTTTTATTTTTAGATGTATAGATGACGAGACTAAAATATATCTTTTACTATTTTCCTTTTATGTAAGAAGAGAACTCATCACAAGTAGAGCGAAGTGAGGAGGGCGTAATACATAAAAAAATTTACAATATAAGAAAGCGAATACATTTAGAGAAATGCGGTAGTAATTGATATAGGTGCGAGAGGTGTTAGTCTATTCAATAAATGTTTTTATAAAAATAATAGGATTTCTTATTAAATGAATATATAGGATGGTTTGTCTAAAAAAAGGACAGGGGACACAGATTATGTCAAAGCAGAAAAAGAGTAGGGTATTAGTAGCTGGTATTTGTATATCTACATTATTATCACCAGTAGCTTTCGAAGCATCGAAAGGATATGCGGCGCCTTTGGAAGAGAATAAGGGCGGGCAGTTGGAAGAGAGTAAAGAGAATCGTTTGGAGCAGAGAACGTTTCATTTGCCTGGGAAAGGTAGTGTTGAAGAAGAGCAAAAACGCTTAAAAGTACGTTATGTACTTTCAACAAATGAACCAACTGGAATTTATGCTGGTCCAAATGAAGAAATTAAAATTGAAATAAAAGGAACGCAATCTATTAAAGCGTTCATAGGAACGAAGTCATATGATGAAAAAGGGTTTGAAGAATTTGAGTTAAAACCTGGTGAAAATAATATTTCATCTTCAAGAGGTGGAATACTATATTTTTATAACATGAATAATGATGGCGAAGTAACAGCTTCAGTTATTCATGGAGGAAGTCATTTTCCATTATTTGTATTAGGGAAACACACAAAAAAAGATTGGGATGCAATGTTAAAAAAGTATAAAAATCCTTATGCAGTTGAATTGAAGGGTGAGAGAAGTTTAATTACTGCAAGTCCTGAAGCAGTGGCAAACTATATGGGAGAGACGGATCCAGTAGAATTAATGAGGCTACATGATAAGATTATTCGCTTTGAAAATTCTGTAGCAGGATTATCTGAAGATGGTATAGGGGTGTCAAAAGCTCCAAACCACTATATCCAATTTGTTGAAAAGAGAAAACCAGATAAAGATGATTGGATGTTTGCTACTCATTATCATACAGGGTATGTTCCAGAGACTATGGATAGGGTTTTAAATATAAAGAGATTACAAGGAGATGGCTGGGGACCGTGGCATGAAGTAGGGCATTTACATCAGCAAGCTCCTTGGTTTTGGTCAGGTGTAGGAGAAGTAACAGTAAATATATATTCATTATCGGTTCAAAGAATGTTAGGCAATAAATCAAGTCTAGAAGAAGATGGTCATTATAAAAAAGCTTTTGCTTACTTAGATAATCCTGATGCTCAAAAAAAGATGGAAGAATTAGAGAAACTAGTAATGTTTTGGCAAATTGATTTAGCTTATGGAGAGCATTTTTACCCTAATTTACATCAAATGTATCGCTTATTACCAGAATCTGAAATGCCTGCTTCAGATGAAGATAAAAAGCAAATGTTTATTTATATGGCATCGAAAGCGGCTAAACAAAACTTAGTGCCGTTTTTTGAGAAATGGGGATTAGGTCCAAATGATGAGGTTAGAGGGAAAATCGAAAATTTAAATTTACCTAAATTAGAAAAAGAAATATGGAAAGCAACAGATAGTAATATTATTCGTGAAAAACAAGTGAAACCATACGGCGGGCTTCCTTATGGTGAAGCGTCTACTGTGGTACAAGATCTCATCGTTGGTGCGAATTTTAATGAAAATCTAGCAAATAGTCTTGTTCAAAATTTAGGTGAAAATGTAAAAGTAACAGGTAGAATTATGTGGCCGTATTTAGAGGTTGGAAAAAGAGCGGTATTAGTAGAAATTGAGGATGAGAAAGGACAGAGAAATTTCATTTCTGTTCCAGTTAACAGTCTTTATGGAGATACTATGGTATTTAAAGGTTACGGTGATGAGGTAAATTCTGTTATAACGCTCCTTCATGATGAAAAGAAAATCAACGTTTCTTTCGTTGGTAATGAGTTTCATGAGCGCTTTAAAAATGAAAAGTATGTAGGGATTACCTTATATGATAAGGATGGAAATGAAAAGAAAAATATTTCTATAGAAGGGCAAGAAAATTCTAAAAAGGTTGCTTTGCAACTTGAAGGTGTTGAACTTCAATATGGCGATATTATGAAAGTATATCATGCAGAACCAAGTCGTTTCGATTGGTATCAAAGTAATAAACTTGTAGATCAAGGTGGAGCTAAGAATAAAAAAGAAAAGTTCTTTAAGATTATTCCACAAGGATATGAACTAATAGACGGTATACAGGAAGTAGAAGCAGTACCGCAAAAAGTATTAATCGGGGCAGACGCTGAAAAATTAGAAGCGAAAAACTTTGTTCAAGTAAAAGGTGGAGAAGTAATTGGTTTTGTAGAAAAACCGAATACAATGAAAATTGGTGAACAAAAAGTAAAAGTAGAAACGAAAGATCGTTTCGGAAATAAGAAAGTGACGGAAGTGCCAGTAGAAGTAACTTATGGAGATAGCCTATTTGTATATGGATTAAGTTATGGTAGTGACGATATGAAATCGATTATAACGTTACATCATGATACGAAAAAAATGAGTGCGACAGATACGGATAATTTGATTCATGATTACTTTGGAGATGAGAAGTATTTTGAATTCACCTTGTACAATAAAGAGGGAAAAGAGAAGAAAAATATAGAGGTAAAAGGCTTGGAGAATACAGAAGCTTTTGCCAAGGAAGCAAATGGGTTAGCATTTGAATATGGAGATGTGGTGAAAGTATACCATGCAGAGTCTTCACGTTTACATTGGTATCAAAAAGGTTTATATGTGGGAGAAGGAAAAGATAAAGAAATAAAAGAATTATTCTTCGAAATTACTGAAAATGGATTTGAAAGATTAGAAGCTCTGCAAGAAGTAACAGCAGTACCACAAAAAGTAGTTATTGGAACTGACGTTGAAAAATTAGAAGCAAAAGATTTTGTGCAAGTCAAAGACGGAGAAGTAGTTGGATTTGTAGAAAAACCGAATACGACAAAGATTGGTGAACAAAAAGTAAAAGTAGAAACGAAAGACCGTTTTGGAAATAAGAAAGTAACAGAAGTACCATTAGAAGTGGTTTATGGAGATAGCATTGCATATGCAGGAAATGGCGATGATATTGCTTCAATTGTAACTTTAAAGCACGAAGAGAAGAGATTCCATGCAACTGATATGGATAGCGAAATTCATGAGTATTTTAATAAAGAGCTATACATGGGGATCGCGTTATACGATGGAGAAGGAAAAGAGAAAAAACATGTAACAGCAGAGGGACAAGAAACATCAGAGAACTTTGCGAAGCAAGTGAATGGTATACAGTTCGAGTATGGAGATGTAGTGAAAGTATTCCACGCAGAACCGGATCGTTTGAAATGGTATCAAAATAATACACTTACTGGTCAAGGTGAGAAAAAAGGAACAAAAGAACTATTCTTCAAAGTGACAGAAAAAGGTTTTGAGAGAATGGACATGTTGCAAGAAGTCAAAGCGAAACCTCAACAAGTAGTAATCGGAACAGATGTTGAAAAATTAGAAGCGAAAAATTTTGTTCAGGTGAAAGACGGAGAAGTAGTAGGATTTGTAGAAAAACCAACTACAGCAAAAGTTGGAAAACAAACAGTAAAAGTAGAAACGAAAGATCGCTTTGGTAATAAGCAAATAACAGAAGTGCCAGTAGAAGTGATTTACGGAGATAGCATTATGTTCTTCGGTACATGGCACGACGAAACGAATATTAAATCGATTGTTACATTAAATCATGAAGAAAAGAAATTCAGTACAACAGATTCAGAAGGTCCAATGCATACTTCATTTGCAGATGAGAAGTATATGGGAATGACTGTGTATGATAAGGATGGAAAAGAGAAGAAAGATTTATCAGTAAAAGCATCGGAGAATACGAAAGTATTTGCAGAACAATTTAATGGAATGACTTTTGAATACGGTGATGTAATAAAGGTATATCAAAGAGAGTTTGATAGATTTAAAGTGTATAAAAAGAATGAACTAATGAATGCGCAGTATGGTGTTCATGAAGTGCTCTTTAAAGTGACAGAGCAAGGTTTTGAGAGAATGGAAGCACAACAAGAAGTAACAGCTATACCGCAAAAAGTAGTAATCGCAACAAACGCTGATAAATTAGATGCAAAAAACTTTGTTCAAGTGAAAGATAGAGAAGTAATTGGATTTGTAGAAAAACCAAATACAACAAAAATCGGTAAACAAACAGTAAAAGTAGAAACGAAAGACCGTTTTGGAAATAAGAAAGTAACGGAAGTACCAGTAGAAGTAACATATGGAGATAGTCTTGTATACCAAGGGCTGGGTGATGATATTCGTTCTATTGTAACGTTAAATCATGATGATAAGAAACTACATGTAACGTCTACAAATGAACAAATTCATAGTTACTTTAACAATGAATTATATATGGGAATTACCCTATATGATCAAAATGGAACGGAGAAAAAACATGTAACAGCAGAAGGACAAGAAACTTCAAAGAATTTTGCTGAGCAAGTAAATGGTATGATGTTCGAGTATGGTGATGTAGTAAAAGTGTATCATGCAGAATCTGATCGTTTAAGTTGGTATAAAACTGGTGAGTTAATTGGAAAAGGGGATGCGAAAAAATTTAAAGAGATTTCCTTCAAGATTACTCAAAATGGCTTAGAGCAAGTACGATAATAAGAAAAAGCTCGTAAAACATTATGTTTTACGAGCTTTTTTATTATTCAGCTTCAGAAACAACTGTGAAGCGTTCGTTTACATGTTTTGGATTTTCGATTTCATCAAGTGCTGCAACTGCGAAGTCCTCGTAACTTACGTAGCTATCACCTTTTGAGTTAACAAGAAGATTGTCTTTGCCAGCTTTGTAAGAACCAGTGCGTTTTCCTAATGCGAATAGTGCAGAAGGGCTGATGAATGTCCAAGTGATATCATTTGTTTGTTGCAAGATTTCTAAGTTTTTACCTTGGTTTTGAGCTGTTGCAAGGTATTCGCCTGGGAAACCTGGTGTATCAAATACACGTGTTGTTTTTTCTTCGTCTACAAATAAGCTTCCTGCTCCGCCAACTACAAGTAATTTTGTATTTGGTGCACCTTTCACAGCTTCAATAAGTACGTTTCCTGCATCTACGTGAAGGTGTTCTTGCCCTGCTGGAGCACCAAATGCATTTACAACTACGTCGAATGCTTGTAGGTCGTTAGTTGTAAGAGAAAATACGTCTTTTTCTAAAACTTTTACGTTTTCTTCTGTAATTTTTGCAGCGTTTCTTACGATTGCAGTTACTTCATGTCCACGATCTAATGCTTCTTTTAAAATACGACTTCCTGCTTTACCAGTTGCTCCGATAATTCCGATTTTCATAATAAATCCCTCCAAAGTGTTTTGTTAAATTGTATATCTGAAAGTGAATGAATGTATTGTAATTAGGTTTGTTACAACCTGTTGTAATCATTATAGTTACAGGTAGGTGTTTTTGTCAATGGGGTAGTTTGTAGATTTATTTTTTGTTTTAGTATGCACAGTTAGAGGGAGGAGAGTCATAAAGATATTGTTACTTCGCGCTTGGCTAATATTTGGAAATTGCAAATTGTCGAAAAATGTTGATTTTTGAATGTTTTTTAAATATAATTCGTTTTATGGAGAAAAGGAGGGGTTAATTGTATGAATATTTTGGAACAATTCGTTTCATCAACGAATACGATTCTTTGGTCATATATTCTTATTGCAATGTTAATTGGTTTAGGGCTTTATTTTTCTATTAAATTGAAATTCGTACAGCTTACTCATTTAGGAGAAATGATTCGTTTAATGAGTGATGGACTAACTGGCAAGACACGTAAAAAGGGCAGTGTATCATCGTTCCAAGCATTTTGTATGAGTTCTGCAGCTCGTATTGGTATCGGGAACTTAGCTGGTGTAGCGTTAGCTATTTCTATGGGAGGACCTGGAGCTGTATTTTGGATGTGGGTTATTGCGATTATCGGTGCTTCTTCAAGTTTCGTAGAAAGTACGCTTGCGCAAATTTATAAAATAAAAGATGGCAGTGGCTTCCGTGGTGGTCCTGCTTATTATATGGAAAAAGGTTTAAATAAACGTTGGATGGGGATTTGGTTCTCTATTCTGATTACAATTAGTTACGGTTTAATTTTCAACTCAGTACAAGCAAATACAGTAACATTAGCATTTGAAAATGCATTTGGCTTAGAGCGTTATATTGTTGGTATTGTATTAGCTGCATTAGTTGCGGTTATTATTTTTGGTGGTGTAAAAAGTATTGCACGTATGTCGGAAATGATTGTTCCGCCAATGGCGCTTATTTATATTGCCGTAGCTATTTTTGTTGTCATTAAAAACTTCTATTTAATACCAGATGTGTTTACGGAAATCTTTAAAGGTGCATTTGGTTTAGATTCAGCTGTAGGTGGCGGTATCGGTGCTGCGATGAAATATGGTATTCAGCGCGGATTATTTGCGAACGAAGCAGGTATGGGTAGTGCGCCGAATGCGGCAGCAACAGCTGATGTAACGCATCCAGCGAAACAAGGTTTTATTCAAACGATTGGAGTATTAGTAGATACATTCTTAGTATGTACATCAACAGCATTTATCGTACTATGTTCTGGTGCATATAAAGCAACGAATTTAGAAGGTATTGAATTAACACAAAATGCATTAAGTTCACAAATTGGCCCATGGGCGAGCAGTTTCTTAGCGATTATTATTTTCTTATTTGCATTTAGTTCACTTCTAGGAAACTACTATTATGGTGAAACAAATATTGAATTCATTAAGCAAAGCAAAACGTGGTTAACAATTTATCGTATTGCGGTAGTTGGAATGGTATTATTCGGTTCTGTTGCGACGCTTCAAGTTGTATGGAATATGGCGGACTTATTTATGGGGCTAATGGTAATCACGAACTTAATTGCGATTACACTTCTCGGCCGATTTGCGTATGCTGCATTGGCAGACTATGTAAGGCAAAAGAAACAAGGAAAAGATCCAGTCTTCAGTGCAGATTCTATTCCTGGTTTAACGAATACAGAGTGTTGGGATAAGTCAGCGGTAACAGATAAAGAAAAAGCAGTGTAAATGAAAAGGCGAGCATCGAGGTGAATTCGATGCTCGCCTTTTTTGTTGTAGGAAATGATGAAAAGGGTGAGAGGTAATTATTAATATAATTTTTTTTGTTTATTTCTCTCTCGTTATTTGTGGGGAACGTGCTGTATTAAAAGTATGACTGGTCGAAGAGGATAAGTGATTGAGTATTGGATAAATGTATGTAATGGCTATATTTTTATGTAAAAAAAACACGTATGTTAATTTTATTAACATATTCATGTTATAAAACCTTACATAAAGTTCTTGATTACTTAAAGTTTTTAGAATATAATTTTCTTATTGTTAGGAAGAGGGGGCAATGCAAATATGGATTTTTTAGCTAGGGTAATTGGGGATGTAAATAATATCCTTTGGTCATATGTCATTATTGCGATGTTAATTGGGTTAGGGCTCTATTTTTCATTTCGTGTGAAATTTGTCCAAGTTCGTTACTTCGGTGAAATGATTCGTTTGCTTGGGGATGGAGCAAGCTCGAAAACGAGAAAAGCGCAAAAAGAGAAGAGCGGCGTATCATCATTTCAAGCGTTTTGTATGAGTACAGCTTCTCGTGTAGGTACTGGTAACTTAGCTGGTGTAGCTATTGCAATCTCAGCAGGTGGTCCAGGAGCAGTATTTTGGATGTGGTTAATCGCGGTAATTGGGGGTGCTTCTGCATTTGTAGAGAGCACATTAGCGCAAATTTATAAAGTAAAAGATGGGAATGCATTCCGTGGGGGCCCAGCGTATTATATGGAAAAGGGTTTAAAGAAACGCTGGTTAGGTGTTGTGTTCTCTGTTCTAATAACAGTAAGTTTCGGATTGATTTTTAACGCTGTACAGTCTAATACTGTAGCGGCTGCCTTTGATGGGGCGTTCAAAACAGATAGTAGATTAGTAGGTCTTGTTATGGCTGGTTTACTTGCAGTTATTATTTTCGGCGGAGTAAAACGAATTGCTCGCGCGGTTGAAATGATTGTTCCAGTAATGGCAATTATTTATGTAGCAGTGGCATTATTCGTTGTTGTAACAAACATTACGGCAATTCCATATGTATTTAAAGAAATTTTCTTACATGCTTTCGGAATTAAAGAAGTAGTAGGTGGAGGATTAGGAGCTGCGATTTTATTAGGGGTAAAACGTGGATTATTCTCAAATGAAGCAGGTATGGGTAGTGCGCCGAACGCAGCAGCGACTGCAAACGTAACGCACCCAGTTAAACAAGGTTTCATTCAAACTTTAGGGGTATTTACAGATACATTATTAATTTGTAGTTGTACAGCATTTATTATTCTTTTATCAGATGTGCATAATGCAGCTGATTTAAATGGAATTCAATTAACGCAGCAGGCGTTAAGTCAACATATCGGTCCATGGGCTTCTATATTTGTAGCAGTTGCAATCTTCTTGTTTGCATTCAGTTCATTAGTAGGTAACTACTACTATGGTGAAACGAATATTGAGTTCTTAAATGGAAGTAAAGTGCTATTAAATGCATACCGCATTGCTGTACTTGGTATGGTTATGCTAGGGTCCGTGGCGACAATTCAAATCGTTTGGGATTTAGCAGATTTATTTATGGGAATTATGGCTGTTATTAACTTAGTAGCAATTGTATTCCTTTCTAAGTACGCTTTCGCAGCGTTATCAGATTATATTAAGCAAAAGAAACAAGGGAAAGATCCAGTCTTTTATGCGGAGTCTATTCCAGGTTTGAACAATACAGAGTGTTGGGATAAGCCAGAGGTAGCTGATAAAGAAAAAGCAGTATAATGAGGTGAGCATCAAGTGAAACTTGATGCTCATTTTTTGTTGGTTCAGCTATTTGTGTGAAGTGAAACTCCCGTTCATTAAAGTTTCGCTTTATAATGAAAAAGACGAACATTCATGAATGTTTCATAATAAAACGTATTTTTTTAAGAAAAATGCGGATATGAATTATGATTTATGTTAGAATGGAAAATGCCTTTGAAATAAGAGGTTTTATGATCTTTCCTATCCGATTGAAGGTTTTGGAGGAGAAATGGAAAGTTCGGATTATTTCTTGTTTCGAATGGTCAGACGTTCAACGTTAATGAAGAGTTAAATGGAGGATTTTATTAATGAAGTTTGTTATGTTCCTTGTAGGATTACTCGTTGTATTTGTACTCGGTTTTCTTATAAGTGCCGATCGAAAGAAGATTAAGTATAAACCAATCGCAATTATGCTTATTATTCAGCTAGTATTATCTTATTTCTTATTAAATACGCAAGTTGGTTATATTTTAGTAAAAGGAATTTCAGATGGATTTGGCGCACTTCTTGGATATGCGGAAGCTGGAATCGTTTTCGTATTTGGTGGTCTTGTTAATAAAGGAGAGGTTTCATTCTTCTTAACAGCGCTATTACCAATCGTATTCTTTGCGGTTTTAATCGGAATTCTGCAACACTTTAAAATTTTACCAATATTTATTCGTGCTATTGGTACGTTGTTAAGTAAAGTAAATGGTCTAGGAAAACTAGAATCATATAACGCAGTAGCAGCTGCCATTGTTGGACAAGCAGAAGTATTTATTACAGTAAAAGATCAATTAAGTAAAATCCCAAAACATCGTTTATATACATTATGTGCATCTTCTATGTCGACAGTATCGATGTCAATTGTTGGTTCTTATATGAAAATGATTGAACCAAAATATGTAGTAACAGCACTTGTATTAAATTTATTTAGTGGTTTCATTATCATTCATATTATTAACCCGTACGATATTACAGAAGAAGAAGATACACTGAAATTAGAAAATAAGAAGAAACAATCATTCTTTGAAATGCTAAGCGAATATATTATGCTTGGTTTCACAATCGCGATCACAGTAGCGGCAATGTTACTTGGTTTCGTAGCATTAATTACAGCAATCAATAGCTTGTTTGATTCAATGTTCGGTATTACATTCCAAGCTATTTTAGGATATATTTTCTCACCATTAGCATTCGTAATGGGCATCCCGCAAGCAGAAATGGTAACAGCGGGACAAATTATGGCAACAAAATTAGTATCAAACGAGTTTGTTGCGATGCTTGATCTTGGAAAAGTAGCTGGTGATTTATCGGCTCGTACAGTTGGTATTCTTTCTGTATTCCTTGTATCATTTGCGAACTTCTCATCTATCGGAATTATCGCAGGTGCAACGAAAGGTATCGATGAAAATCAATCAAATGTTGTATCATCATTCGGCCTACGCCTTGTGTACGGTGCGACATTAGTAAGTATTTTATCAGCGATTATCGTTGGTGTTATGTTATAAAGTGAAACTTTAATTAGTGGGGGGAGCTTTATCCCCCGCTGATTATCAGCCCTCACCAATCGGGCTTTTATGGGCAGTTAATCACCCATCTAACTTCTTTGTTTTCGCTGAATGTTGAGATGGGGGTCTTACTGCCCGTTAAAGCGGGGTAAAAAAAGGATGGCTCTAGCTCATAGCTAGGGCTATTTTTTTATGGTAAATTTGCATGAAAAAACCAATTAATTAGGAATATATTAACATATAAAAATCTTTTAAAATTTATATTGCATTTCACCTAGATAACGCTTACAATTTGATTTGTAGGTGGTATCAATTTCAGACTTTCAAGTATGGTAGGAGAGAAGAAGCTACCTTTTATAAATTGCAATTTATGTAAACGCTTACTGATTTTAGATGACAGTTGAATAGTTTTTAGGGGTTTTAAATTTTTTTAACAACAATGGTCAGACGTCATTCGTTATACGTTATACGACCAATAACTCGTGGGAGAAGTGGGGGATTCACATATGAAAATAGTAATGTTTCTAGTCGGTTTACTTGTAGTGTTTGTACTAGGTTTCCTTATCAGTTCAGATCGTAAGAAAATTAAATATAAACCAATTGCACTTATGCTTGTCATTCAATTGGTACTTGCGTATTTCTTACTAAATACAAAGGTCGGATTTGTATTAGTAAAAGGGATCGCAGATGGATTTGGTTCTATTTTAAAATTTGCGGAAGCTGGGGTTAACTTCGTATTTGGTGGTCTAGCAAACGATGGACAAGCACCATTCTTCTTAACAGTATTATTACCGATTATTTTCTTAGCAGTATTAATCGGGATCCTGCAACATATTAAAGTTTTACCGATTATCATTCGTGCAGTCGGTTTCCTATTAAGTAAAGTTAACGGTTTAGGAAAACTAGAATCATATAATGCGGTAGCGGCTGCAATCGTTGGTCAAGGGGAAGTATTCATTACAGTAAAAGATCAACTAAGCAAATTACCGAAAAATCGTTTATACACACTTTGTGCATCTTCAATGTCTACAGTATCGATGTCAATCGTCGGTTCTTATATGAAAATGATTGATCCAAAATATGTAGTAACAGCACTTGTATTAAACTTATTCAGTGGATTCATTATCGTTCATATCATTAATCCATATGAAGTAAAAGAAGAAGACGATATTTTAGAATTACAAGAAGACAAGAAACAAACATTCTTTGAAATGTTAGGCGAATATATTATGCTTGGTTTCTCTATCGCTGTAACAGTAGCGGCGATGTTAATCGGTTTCGTAGCATTAATTACAGCAATTAACGGTGTATTCGATTCAATTTTCGGAATCACATTCCAAAGCATTTTAGGATACATTTTCTCACCATTAGCATTCGTAATGGGTATTCCAACATCAGAGATGCTACAAGCAGGACAAATTATGGCAACAAAATTAGTGACGAACGAATTCGTTGCAATGCTTGACCTTGGAAAAGTAGCTGGCGATTTATCAGCTCGTACAGTAGGTATTTTATCTATCTTCCTTGTATCATTTGCGAACTTCTCATCTATCGGAATTATCGCAGGTGCAACGAAGAGTATCGATGGCAAACAAGCAAACGTTGTATCATCATTCGGTTTAAAACTTGTATACGGTGCAACGTTAGTAAGTATATTATCAGCGATTATCGTTGGGGTTATGCTTTAATAAATTAAGAAAAGCAATGAGCGTAAGCTCATTGCTTTTTTGTTTAACTTGCTTTATCCAAATCTCTTTTAAAACGTGGTTTCTCTAAATAAGTTCCCAGTCTCCACACATATTCCACTGGACCCATCCGGTATTTCTGGAGCCAATAGGTGCTAACGAATAATTGAATCGTATAAATTCCGATGGTTAAAAGAATACCGAAGAAATAACCGATTTTACCGTATAGGCCAAATCCATATGCGTAAAAAATAGTTGTTGCAATAATAGATTGTGCTAAGTAATTACTAACGGACATTTTTCCCATGTTCGCCATGTATGTTAGTAGACGAGATGCTTTTTTGTAATGGAATAATAAAATAATCGTACTTCCGTAAAAGAAGGTCATAGTTACTGGTGTAAGGCCATCTTGTAACATAATTAAAATCGGATGCTTTACGAACATAGCTAAGATTTTAATTGTAAAAGAGAAGAGACCGGTGGCAAACCATATTTTTTTGACAGCAGGTATATGTTTATTGACCTCAAATAGCCAGCCTTTTTTCCCTACATACATTCCGAGTAGGAACAGTGGAGACATAAAAATTATTGCGAAAACTGATATGAAAAATAATCCGAATGCACCGTCAATTCCCATGTAATCAAAAGGATTTTCAGTCAATCTAAAGTTGACGTGATCCATATAGCCTCCGGTTTGATGGACTTTATGTTCTTTTTCAGTATAAGGTGCGAAATCATTTATATTTGTAGATGGATCAGTTTGATAGGACATAAGTGTAATAAGTGCGAGTAGAATAATCGCCCAAATGAGCAAAGTTTTCGGTTTTCGATTGATGAACATCATTAAGAAAATCCCGATAACTCCGTATGCAAATAAAATATCTCCCTCCCAAACAAAAGTGCCGTGAATGTAGCCAAGTAGTAAAAGAATGATAATACGTCTTATGTATGTAGGGAAGAATTTTTTTCCTTTTGCGATAATACTTTTTTGTAACAAAATAATGCTAAGCCCAAATAGAAAAGAAAATAGGGATATAAAATTGTGTGTGCCGAAAAATTGAATAAACCAATTAGCGCCTTTATCAAGATTGCCGAATAGATAAGTGGGTTTTTCACTGGTGAAGAACCCAAATTGAATTAATGTCATATTGACTAGTAAAATGCCAAACAAAGCGAAACCACGAATTGCATCGACAGCTTCTACACGTTGATTCATTTTTTCTCTCCTCGTATATTGTTTTTATATTGAAAATAATACCATTTTATAGCTGGCGCTATGTCAAATATGAGGAAATTTAAGGTGATTTTAAGATAGAGAGCAAATAAAAAATCACCTTAATACATGTATTAAGGTGATTGAAATATTATTGAGCTGGAGGTGTAAATGTACGTTTCTCTAATTCAGCATCTAGCATAAATAGTGCGTTTGAATCACTTGTAATACGTTTTAGTTTTTGGATGATGCTATCAAATGAAGCTTCTTCTTCTACTTGCTCATCGACGAACCATTTTAAAAATGTAATTGTTGCGTGTTCACGCTCATCCCAAGCGATATCAGATAAGTTATAAATACGCTTCGTTACTTCACGCTCGTGCTCAAGTGCCACTTCAAAAGCGTTCAATACAGATTCATATTCGTTATTTGGATTATCAAATCCAGTAATAATAGCACGCTCACCACGGTCATTAATGTAGTTGTAAAGCTTCATTGCGTGGAAACGTTCTTCTTCAGCTTGTACAAGGAAAAAGTTAGCGAATCCATCATAGCTCTCAGCTGTACAGTAAGCAGCCATTGCCATATAGGCGTGGGCAGAGTAAAATTCAAAGTTCATTTGATCGTTTAATGCGTCGTGCAATTTTTTAGATAACATAAAATCCCCCTTAGTATTGTGACAAGAACATTATACCATAATTGATAATATTCTCATTTGGATACTTCGAACCTTTTCGAAAGCTTTGTGACGTGTGCCTCCATAATGTCTTGTAAATCTAAATCATATTTTTGTGAAAGAATAATAAGATTAGATAGTACATCACCAAGTTCTTCTTTTAACTCTTGTTTTAGTTCTTCTTCTGTTTTCACTTTTTCGTCAGGACGATCACGGCCAATTTCGATTGCACGAACAACGCGTGAAACTTCTCCAACTTCCTCTGTTAAGAAATTTAAGCGAATAAAGGAATTATACTGTGACCAGCTTCGTTTTTCGTAAAATTCCTCCACCCATCTTTGAAATGCGACGATATCCATTTCTTCCTCATCCCTTCAATATGTTGTACAATATTCATTGTATCATAACAATATATAGTTTCGGGGTGTAGGAATGAGAAAGATTTGTGTGTTTGCAGGTTCTAATTTAGGGGAGAGACCAGAATTTAAAGAGCAGGCAATAGCGTTAGGAAAAATGTTTGTTGAGAACGATTATGAGCTTGTATACGGTGGTTCTTGCGTTGGATTAATGGGAGAAGTGGCAAACGAAGTTCTTCGCTTAGGCGGACGTGTAACAGGTGTTATGCCACGCGGTCTATTCCGAGGAGAAATTGTTCATACAGGGCTAACAGAATTAATTGAAGTAGAGACGATGCATGAACGTAAAGCGAAAATGGCAGAGCTTGCGGATGCTTTTATTGCATTACCAGGCGGATACGGAACGTTTGAAGAGCTATTTGAAGTAGTATGTTGGTCACAAATTGGTATACATAATAAGCCGGTTGGTTTATTGAACATAAAAGGCTTTTACGGACCAATTTTACAAATGGTTGAACGTTCAGCTGAAGAAGGATTTATGAATCCATCAAATAAAGAATTGATCGTTTCAGCTGAGACGGCAGATAAACTAATTCATGCAATCCAAAATTATGAGCGTCCTGTTTTGGGAACGAAGTGGAAGCAACTATCATAGCAAATACGGAAACACATGTCGTTTTAATTTAAGATGGCATGTGTTTTTAATTTGGTTAAATATGTTAATGTTTAGATGTAATGTTTTGGGGAAAGGAGAAATAGATGGAGGAGTTCGTATATTTACGTCCGGTTTTTAAAAGTATTTTAGCAGCATCTATTCTTGTTATGCTAATTGTTTTGAGACAGAAGAAAGAGTTGATTAATGAATTTTCGCTTTGGTTTATCTCGGTATTGTGTATCGGTGTTTCCGCGATAACGTTGTTTATGTCCGGATTTATCGTTGATGAGTATAATCTAGGTGGAGATCCACAATCGTTTTGTATGTTTATTGCGATTGGTTGTATTAGTGGTCTGAATTTCATTATTTATTACAGAAGGCAATAAAAGAGGCATTCCATATTACTTTGGAATGCCTTTATCATTTTGATTGCTTTGTTTTTTATACAGGTACCAGCCACCCCAGCCGCCACCAATTGCTACGACAACGAGGAAAGCATAGTCCTTAACCTCGACACGTATATTGAAAATATTAGCTATAAGTAAGAGAATCCCAACTGTTATTAACGCAAAAAACGCTCTAATTAAGTAGTCTTTCAACTGAACCACTCCCGTCATTTAAGTAGTAAATGATGAATTTGGAAAAGCCTTTTGGATCTATGATACTAAAGGGTGTTTCCTATATTTTAACATAAAAAGGATTGTAATATAGTGATAAAAGTGGGGGCGAGTTGTGTGTTAATACTGTCGTGATTTGTCGGTAAATTGATATCCCTTGTCGAATCGTTGATATATTGAGGGTAATGATCGATATAATGAAAAAATCGTTGATATATTAAGGGTAATGATCGATATATTTGAAAAATCGTTGATATAATTTCGTGTACCGTTAAGTGCAACCACTACATAAAAAAAGCGACTCTGAACGAGCCGCTTCTGCTTTAATTTTATTATCCAGCGCCGGTAGCTAGAATGTTTGGTGTCTTCGCTTTTTCCTGCGAGGCAAAGAGCGCCTCGCAGGAAAAAGTTCCATCCCCCTCACATTCTGAGAGAGCTACTTCCGCTTTTAACGATATCCAGCTCCAGCGGCTAGAAT
>NZ_JAKUFY010000106.1:0-19691 GCF_022663675.1 Bacillus cereus group sp. BfR-BA-01355 | reverse complement strand
ACATTGATTTGGATCATATCGATAAAATGGATGTGACATATCCACTTCACACGCACTTACTTTTGGCTCATACGGATATTTCTGTTCCTCAATTCCCATCATATGTACTGTATTATGGACTTTACAGTTACCATTATTGTTATCACAAACGGTACAATACAATAGATGATTCTCTAATATTCGATCCATTGCCTCAGTCTGTGCCTCTTTTGCACGCTGGGACTGTCTTTCGATATGCATACCGTTCTCTAATTTCGTTGAACAAGCACGCAATAACTTTCCATTTACTTCTACAATACACGTATCACAAGTTTGAATTGGATCTACTTCTGGTACATGACAAATTTGAGGATGTTCCAAATTACTCTCGTTAAATAATTGTAGTATCGTCTTTTCACCTGATGCAGAAAATTCTTTACCATCGACGGTTACACGGACTGTCTGTTCTGCCATAGTTTCCCCTCTCCTTACAACCAACTGTACAACACAATTATGAATCCGTTTTCAAAATCGCATTACTGTACATATTTTTGAAACGCTCTACCCAAATACTTTCTTATGAAGTCGATTCTAGATGTTATAAGGTATAACTACGAAAGCTTGAAAATATCACTATTCTACAGTTCTATTATATCGTACATATACAATAATAACCAAAATAATCTGTGATCTTCTTGTTAATAGGTGTTTTTATTTTTTCCATTGTTTTATGATAAATGTGGGAGAGAAATACATATAAAAGGGGAATTAAATATGGGGCCTACGCAAGAGACTTATACAATTGTACGTTATCAATCTGGTACATTTTCAAAACAACTTGATGAGATTGTCACAGAATCTCCTATTACTATTAAATTGAATGGTGAAGAATATGTAACAGTCGTATGCACACCAAATTATATTGAAGATATGGTAATTGGTTTTTTAATTTCTGAGGGGATTATTTCTTCCTATAAAGATGTTGAAGAACTATGGGTTCAAAAAGATAACGGAATTGTCCATGTAAAATCATCAAAAGTGAATCCGCTCTATCAAACTTTATATAATAAACGATACATCACTTCTTGCTGCGGAAAAGGTAGACAAGGTTTTATTTTCGTAAACGACGCAGCAAAAGCAAAAGACTTACATGATATACATGTAAAAATTACTCCTGAAGAATGCTTTCATTTAATGAATACCTTGCAACAATCTTCTACTACATTTCGCCAAACTGGCGGTGTTCACAATACCGCGCTATGTGATCGAAACAATATCCTCCTATCAAGAATGGATATTGGAAGACATAATGCATTAGATAAAATATATGGTCATTGTTTGCGTAACGATATATCCATTAAAGGAAAAATCATCGCATTTAGCGGACGTATTTCATCCGAAATTTTACTCAAAGTTTCAAAAATCGGATGTGAAATTGTTCTATCTAAATCCGCTCCAACAAAACTGGCATTGCAACTTGCCCATGATTTAGGCATTACAGTCGTAGGGTTTATTAGAAATGAATCTTGTAATATTTACACACATCCAAAACGAATTGATGGCTATCAATCCAATGTTTAAAAAATAAATCCTCAATCGAGGATTTATTTTAGTTATAAAAATGTAACATATTAAACACTTGAATAGTTAACAAAGTTAATATATAATTTCATTACATAATTAAAACAAAACATTGTAGCATATATCTTTTCATTCTTTTACAAATTAAAAGAGAATACTAACAAAACATATACTCAATCTTATAAAAGTAATGGATTTATTTGAAATCCACCAGGGAGGTTACAACTATGGAAATTCGCTTATTAACAACAGAGGACGCAGAAATATATTTAAAAGTTTGTATGGAAGGTTTAACGAAAAATCCGGAAGCTTTTAGCTCTTCTTATGAAGATGTTTTGAAACATGAGGATCCTGTAGCTGCTATGGCTAAACGATTAAGCAATCCGGATAAGTATACTCTAGGTGTCTTCAAAGATAATGATTTAATTGGTATCGCTACTTTAGAAACAAAACCATTTATTAAACAAGAACATAAAGCAAAAATTGGCTCCGTTTTTGTTTCTCCAAAAGCACGTGGTCTCGGAGCAGGACGAGCTCTCATTAAAGCCATTATTGAAAACGCCGATAAATTACATGTAGAACAACTTATGCTCGATGTTGTAGTTGGTAACGCTGGTGCCAAAAAATTATATGAATCATTAGGTTTCCAAACTTACGGCGTACAAGAACGTTCATTAAAACATAACGGTCAATATTGGGACGAGGAACATATGGTTCTGTTCTTAAATGATTAATACTTCAATATAAAGTGAAACTTTACTCAGTGGGGGATTTTTCCATCCCCCACTGAGTATTAGCTGAACCAATCGGGCTTTTACGGGGTAGTTTTCCAAAAACATCTTTCTTAATAAGAAAGATGTTTTTTTGCATTACAACAATGTAATCTTCATGTCACCTTTATCGATCGTACCAAACCTTTCCATTCATTATACTAAAAGTATAAAGTGAGGCACCAATCATGAAATGAACGTATAGCATTCAATTGATATATAAAGGAGAATGTGACATGAAACAAAACAAACGAGCTATGCTTTTAATATGTACTACAGCAATTGTAACTTCTGGGTTAGCAATTTTACCTTGGTTTATTATATAAACACTCCCCCTAACAACGAAAAAAGCTTATCGCTTCTTAAGAAGCGATAAGCTTTTTTCGTTGTTATAAAATCCCCAAAATTTTATTTACACAACTTATAATAATAACCATAGATACGGCAATGCACATGACAACCGTATTACGATCTTGCTTTTCTTTTTTTGAAATTTCTTCTTTTGGATTCATGTGTATGATCTCCTTTTAAAAAAAGTGTGAGATAGGAAATTTTTCTTATCCGATGCGAGGTGAATACGAAAACCCTCTCTATCTCACATACACAATAGAATGGAATTGTCATTTTATAAATAAAATGACATGACGTTATGTCGCAACATAGGGTATTTTGTGTCGCTACGTTTTCTATTATAAAAAATAGTTGTGCAAAACTAGTGCATTTTTTATGTCAATTACTCTGAGCGAAAAAATCAGCCCTCCATTCAATCACATAAAAAGAGTTTTTATCCTTTTCGGCAAGAAGACTCCATCTGATTTGTGTTACGGGTGAAACCCAACAATTCAGGTGGAGATGAATTGCCGTCAGTCAATAAGGCTGAACTTTTTTGTTTCTTTTTGTCTTACGATACAATCTACTCTTAGATAAGGAGGGTATAGATCGTAAAACAACGAAATTGAATAATGATAATCATTCGGTTACTTGAGCCAAAAGGAATTACGATGAAGACTATATTCACATTTTGTTCCGTTTCATTTCAAATATTATCTTAGGGAAGAAATAATTTTAATGAACTCTCTGAGAAAGGTGGTGAAAACAATGGTTAAAAAGAAAGCAGTGAAAGTATTACGCAAACAAAAGAAAAGAGAAAACATGCAACGATTCACGCAGAAACAAAATATCGGACGAGCTAGTCTGACTGCAAAAGAATTCCGCTTACTGCAACGCATGTCACATAGTTCAAAAGCATTGCGAAATGTTGGATTGTACACGATGAAACAAAGTTATTTGAACCATAATAAAATGGCTACTGTAAAAGAAGTAGATACCGCCATGCAAGCCGATATGAACTACTGGGGCGTGCAATCAAACTCTGTGCAGGCTATTCGTAGAGCCTTATATGCAGAAGTGAAGAGCTTTTTTAAGGCATTGGAAAAGTGGAAGAAAAATCCTGAAGCATTCACAGGGCGTCCTAATTTTCCGAATTATTCTCATTCAACTGACAAACGAATCATTGAAATCTATCAAGTGCCAAAAGTGGATGATAACGGGTATTGGCTGATTCCGATGAGTGTTGCATTCAGAAAAAAATTCGGTTCCATTAAAATACGTATGCCGAAAAACTTAAGACATAAAAAAATCTCCTACATTGAGCTTGTACCGAAGCAAAAAGGTCGGTTCTTTGAGGTGCATTACACATATGAGATGCACGTTTCTCAAATGAAGAAAACATCCACGACTACGAATAACGCTTTGAGTTGCGATTTAGGTGTAGACAGATTAGTAAGTTGCGTAACCAATACAGGTGATACATTTTTAATTGATGGTAAAAAACTAAAAGCCATTAACCAATACTTCAATAAAATGATACGTAGTCTGCAACAGAAAAATGTTGAAAACGGAATTTCAAAACGAGTTGTAACGAACAAAATGGCTGCACTTTGGCATAAACGGGAAAGGCAAATAAATGGTTACATTTCACAAACTGTAGGCTTGTTGTTTAAAAAAGTGAAAGAATGTAGTGTAGATACGGTTGTAGTAGGTTATAACGCTGGTTGGAAACAAAAATCAGATATGGGAAAAAAGAATAATCAACAATTTGTTCAAATCCCGTTTCATAAACTGATTGCGGCAATTGAGAATAAATGTATAAAAGAAGGCATCCGGTTTTTCAAACAAGAAGAAAGCTATACTTCAAAAGCTAGTTTTCTTGATAAAGATCCGGTTCCAGTTTGGACTAAGGATGATAGGACACACTATCACTTTAGTGGCAAACGAATGACTCGTGGTCTGTACCAAAGTAAAGCAGGAACATGTATCCACGCTGATATTAATGGTGCGCTGAATACATTGCACAAATCAAAAGTGGTAGAATTGAAAGAGAATCTTAAAGTGAAAACGCCGATTCTATTAGAAGTGCAAAAACGTAAGGCTGTTGCTTCGCGCATAGCTTAGTGGGTGCGTCAACCATCCATATGTACTCGACTTGTCGGGGCTTGTAGCACACGCCAGATTCATCTGAGTGGTGGCTTCTTCCACAAGGGAGAATTGCTCTTTTTCGAAAGGGTGGTGCAAGTGGGAAAACAATCATTCGTTGCCAGTACCAACCAAAAACATACTTGGGGTGTTACCATAAGGTGGCATGAATGCTAGAGCGTCAAACTGTCTAGCGATGGACGAAAAGACCTAGCGTTCAAACTCAAGCCCCCACTGAAACGATTCATTTCAGTGGGGGTAGTTGACTATTTTCATGTAAACTATACAAGTAGAATGAACAGTTTGGGGTGCACAAGATTATGGTAAAAATTTTATTAGTAGACGATGAAGAACGTATGTTACGATTATTAGATCTGTTCTTAAGCCCTCGCGGCTATTTTTGTATGAAAGCTACCTCTGGCCTTGAAGCACTAAAATTAATCGAACAAAAAGAATTCGATATTATTTTATTAGATGTTATGATGCCAAGTATGGATGGATGGGATACTTGCTATCAAATTCGTCAAATTTCCAACGTTCCTATCATTATGTTAACAGCTCGCAACCAAAACTACGATATGGTGAAAGGCCTCACGATGGGCGCAGATGATTATATTACAAAACCATTTGATGAGCATGTATTAGTCGCACGAATCGAGGCTATATTACGCCGTACAAAGAAAGATGGCTTTGTTAGTTTCAATGGTATTGAGTGGGATAAAACGAAACATACTGTCACAGTTTATGATGAAAAAATCTCATTAACTCCTATCGAATTTTCGTTACTCGGACTATTTTTGCAAAATACAAACCGTGCTTATAGCCGAGATGATTTAATCGAAAAAATTTGGGGCTATGAAACAGATATCGAATATAGAACAATTGATTCACACATTCGTAATATCCGTGATAAACTACGCAAAAAAGGATTTCCAATTGAAGATTACCTAGAAACGGTCTATAAAGTCGGATATAAATGGAAAAGTGAATAATTACTTCGGTCAGTGGGAAATCGTATACCACTGACTCTTTATTATGAATAAGGTATGGTGAAAAAATGAGTAAACTTTCCCTTAAAATTGGGACATACTTTTTAATATTAGCTTTATGTATTGAAACAATTGCTTTCGTATCTTTTTATAAAAGCCTTTCAAAAATGCGTATTGTAGAGGAAACAGATGCTCTTTTAGAGAAAGGTAATCGCTATAGTAAAAAAATTAAAAGCCGCGAGAGACGGGATGAATATTATAAAGAAATGAAACACGCTGAACATAATAAAAATCCTAAACGTCCTGTGTATCCTGAGTTCGATATTACGAATGAGGCTGCACACTTAGTTGAATCGGAATCAATTTCTAACTCCGATATAGCTATCATTATTACTGACCATAACGGCAAAATTATTTCCACCTCAGAACCCGTAACAAAAGATATGCAAAAACAACTTACTTGTAAAACAGAAACTGTCCCAGACGGAGGATTGGTCGTTGAAAGAAACTGGAAAAAATCAAAGTTCATCACAACAGTAAGCCCACTTAACACAACAAAGTTTCAAGGAAAGCTATATATGCTATTAAAAACATCTTTCCTAGAAAATATGTTACTTAAACTCATGAACCAATTTCTTATCATTAGCGTTTTAACAATTATTTTAACAACAATTTCTGTCTTTGTTTTTTCACGCGTTATTACAGAACCACTTGTAAAAATGAAGAGAGCGACAGAAAAAATGTCAAAATTAAATAAACCAATTCAATTAGGTATTAAACGGAATGATGAACTCGGAAGTTTAGCAAAAACAATTGAAGATTTATCGAGTGAACTTACGTATATGAAAAAAGAGCGCAATGAATTTCTCGCTAGTGTCGCTCATGAACTATTAACTCCATTGACCTATATGAAGGGTTATGCAAAGGTAGCAAAGAGAGACTCTTTAACAAAAGAGGAGCGAGAAGAATACTTACAAATCATTGAGGATGAAACGGATAGTGTAACCGATCTCGTCCAAGATTTATTTATGCTTGTACAATTAGAACAACACCAATTTGTTATAAAAAAACAAAAAGTGCTTCTTCAGCCATTTTTAGAACGAATGGTTGAAAAAACAAAAACAACATTAACGAATAAGCAAATGCAACTTCATGTATATTGCAAAGATGATTTAGAAGTTTGTATAGACGAAAGACGTATGGAACAAGTTATGTTAAATTTATTACACAACGCTTATCAACATTCGCCAGAAAACACATCTATTACGATACGTGTACTCATGGAAACAGATTCTTTTACAATAAGTGTACAAGATGAAGGTGAAGGTATTCCTGAAGAAGATATCCCGCATATTTTTGACCGCTTTTATCGTGTCGATAAATCTAGAACACGAGCTACAGGCGGAAAAGGTATCGGGCTAGCTGTTGCAAAGGAAATTGTAGAATTGCATAACGGTTCTATTCTAGTAACAAGCCAATTAGGAGCGGGAACAAACTTTATAATCGAGCTACCTTTTGAATAATATGCGTGTGAAAACACCAGTAGTAGTAAACACTACTGGTGTTATTTTGTTCATAAAAACAGCTCATATAAGCTAAGCTTTTGAAATTATTCTTATTTCAATATAAAATAAAGGTACATTTGCAAAGATTTGGAGGGTGATATAATTGGATATCCATGTATTAACAAAAGACGAAGCAGAAATTTACTTAGAACTTCGCGTAGAAGGATTAAAGCAAAACCCTGAAGCATTCAGCTCTTCTTATGAAGATATTATTAATAAAGAGTGTGCGATTGAATATAAAGCACAAAAATTAGCACAAGATGAAAACTATACGCTAGGTGCATTTAAAGATGGAAAATTAATCGGGGTTGCAACACTGGAAACGAAACCATATGTAAAACAAGAACATAAAGCTAAAATCGGTTCTGTATATGTATCTCCAAAAGCACGTGGACTTGGAGCAGGAAAAGCACTTATTAAAGAATGTCTTGAGCTTGCTAAATCTTTAGAAGTAGAACAAGTTATGCTTGATGTTGTTGTTGGCAACGATGGAGCGAAAAAACTTTATGAATCATTAGGTTTTAAAACATTCGGTGTACAAGAACGTTCATTAAAATATAACGGACAATATTGGGACGAAGAGCATATGGTCTTATTCTTAGATGAAAATAAATAATAAAAAACATCCTCATGTTTGGAGGATGTTTTTTACTTTCTGGTAAACCATGCCGTGTGTAATAATTGAATCGCTTTCGCAATTTCTTCCTCTGATAATATCGCAAACCCAAGTAAAACTACACTCTCAGGCGCCGTACCGTCTTTATAGTACGTAGACACAGGATATATTTTGATACTATGTTTCGCAGCTTCTTGAATTAATTCTTCTTCCCGCATTCCGTTATGCACTTTTAATAAAATGTGTAATCCCGAATCTTCTCCTATCACTTCAACACGATTAGAGAAATACTTCTCTATTTCAAAAACAAGTCGATCTCTCTTCTTTCGGTAGACGACACGCATTTTATGAATATGTTTTTCCCAATAGCCTTCATTTAAAAATCTTCTAATCACTTCTTGGTCCATTCTTGAAACACTTTGTGTATAAAATAAATATTGCTGTTGATACTTTTTAATTAATTTCTTCGGCAACACCATATAGCTCATCCGTAGCGATGGCAATAATGCTTTAGATAGCGTCCCCATATAAATAACTTTCCCCTCTGTATCTAACCCTTGTAGCGCCGGTATAGGCTTTCCAGAATAGCGAAATTCACTATCATAATCATCTTCAATCATATACCTGCCCTCTTCTTTCTTTGCCCATTGTAAGAGCTGCATCCTTCTCGTAATAGGCATAATCATTCCATATGGAAACTGATGGGAAGGTGTAACAAATACAACATTCGCATTGCTATTTTCTAAATCTGCAATACAAATTCCATCTCTATCTAAAGATAACATTTGGACTCTTGCTTCTCCCTGTTCAAAAACAACCATCTTCCTATGATACCCTGGGTTTTCAACTGCATAATTGCTTCCCTTTAACAATTGAAACAATAGTTTCACTAATATTTGTGTTCCCGCTCCTAATACAATTTGACTAGCTGAACAACGCACACCTCTAGATTCATACAAATAATTCGTAATCTCTTCTCTTAAGCTCGCTTCCCCTTGAGGGTGTCCTAGAAAGAGAAGTTCGTTATTATGCGGCTGCCATACTTCATTTACAATTTTCCGATACATATTGAATGGAAAAGCATTTGTATCAATTCCTGTTTGTGTAAAGTCAAATTTATAACTCTTCTCCTGAAACGGTACTTCTTCTATTCTCTCTCCGCAATCCTCTACATGAACCATTTGCTCAATCTTGCATACAAAATAACCTTTTCTCGATATCGACTCAATATAACCTTCTGCAAGTAATTGTTCGTACGCTGCCTCTACTGTATTTTTACTTACTTGTAAATGTATCGCTAACTTTCGCTTAGCTGGTAATTTCGTAAAAGGTACAATCGATCCATCTTTAATTTCTTTTTTTATATACTCATACAATTGCACATATAATGCCTTTTTACTATTCACATTTAAATTAGGCGTTAATTCTAACATAATATCTGACCCCTTAATAAAACTAAAATCTGATACTTTTTACAGTACCAGAAGTTATATATAATTCCTTTTATCATGTCACACATAAAAAATCAAATACCGGAGAGGAGAAACATGATAATGAACAATGGTAGACGTATCGGACTTATTATGATTATTACAGGGGCTACATTATGGGGATTATCTGGTCCAATGATTCAGTGGCTATTTCAGCATACTAATGTATCCTCAATTGATTTTTTAACAATTCGCTTGTTGCTTGCAGGAATATTTATTTTGTCTTTCTTACTTACAAAGAAACAAAACATATTTCAAATTTGGAAACACCCTAGATATTCTATACAACTTATTATTTTCTCTATTCTCGGCATGCTCGGTGCACAATACGCCTTTATCGAAACGGTTCATATTAGTAACGCGGTCACAGCAACGCTATTTCAATTTCTAGGTCCTGTTCTTATTACCATGTATGTTGCATTTGAACAAAGAAAATTCCCTGCTTCTATGCAACTATTCGCAATTATAACTGCGCTAACAGGGACATACTTCATTATTACAAATGGCTCAATTGAAAATGTTGTTTTATCTAAAGAAGCTATTATTTTTGGACTATTAACAGCAATCGGATTTGCATTTTATACCCTCCATCCAGCTTCGCTTATTAAAGCATGCGGAACAACCATAGTAATTGGCTGGGGGATGTTAATCGGCGGCATCGCCCTGCTTATTTGTAATAGTTCGTTTGGATGGAGTCAGCTTTCACAAACCTTTACACCAAAAACTTTTTCTATGCTTATTCTTATCATTATAAGCGGCACTCTTTCTTTCCTTCTTTATATCGGTAGTCTGAAATATTTAGCCGCAACAGAAACAAGCATTTTATCTAGCATTGAACCCCTTGTAGCTGCCATCGTTTCAATCACTTGGCTAAATGAATCTTTTGGAACATATCAATTATTAGGCGGCGTATGTATCGTTCTGTCCGTTATTTTTTTGACGATGCCTCAAAAAGAAACCGAACCAACCTATACAACGGAACAAATATAAGGTGAAACTTTAATCAGTGTGGGTTTGTTCATCCCCCCCACAGATTATTAACCTACACCAATCGGGCTTTTACGGGATAAAAAATGCCAAAAGAGGTCGTACAAAACTTACGACCTCTTTTTATAATTTAAAGGAATTGTCCCGCCTTCTAGCAAATACAATTACACTAACAATAAAAACTAGGAGTGTGGCACCATGAAAAAAATCGGAACTATGCTACTTCTCTCCTTCCTCATCACTGGATGCACACAAGCACAACCTGATTCAAAAGTACCTAAAACAGAAGCTGTCACAACATCATCCACTCAAGTGAACGCACCTTCCTTCTTTCACCTTAGTGTTTTAAAAGATGTAAATTGGGAAGAAGCACCCTCATTCATAGACGGAAAAATACCTTTAAAAGGCATCGAAAAAAAAATCGCAATGGCTGATAGTCCTATTATCGCAAATGAACAAAATGAAATAATGTGGTACTTTCTAGATTCTGAAATACCAACTGGAAAATTGTCTATTATTGCGCTAAAACAAGGATCTGTAACTCCAACACCAGTACTCTTTCAAAAAGAAACTTCCAAACAAACTTGGACTACTTCAAATACAATCGATTCTACTACAAGCGAACTCCCTCTCGCTATGTCACTACCTTCATCTGGATTATGGTTATTAAATATATATGTGAATGAAAAATATTATGATCAGTTTGTAATCACCGCTGAGTAAAGTGACAAAAATAAACCACTTTCTTACAACAATGTAATTTCTACGTCATGTACTTCGATAGTTGAATTATCTCTCTTCTCTTATACTTAAAGTAAGAAATGAAACGAGGAGAGATGAGAGATGAAAAAAATGATAGAAGTGATCGTAGCAGTAACTGAGGTTTTAGTAAATGGTAAACAAGTTGCAATGGAATTAAATAAATAGTGAAGAAACATAAATAATTCTACACTTCTTCATTATTTTGATTTCTTATCTCAAAAAAGCAGTGCCTTTTTAGGCACTGCTTTTAGCTATTAATAACTTGTTATTTTCGTAATTTGCGCCACGCCTGAATCAATAGCTGCTTTCGCTACTGCTTCTGCAACACTTGGAACAACTCTTTTATCTAATGGATTCGGGATTACATAATTCGCATTACGTTCTTCGTCCGTAATGATGTTAGCGATCCCATATGCTGCCGCTAATTTCATCTCTTCTGTAATATCAGTCGCGCGCACATCTAACGCACCGCGGAATATTCCGGGAAACGCCAATACATTATTTACTTGATTCGCATAATCCGAGCGCCCAGTTCCTACTACAGCTGCCCCAGCCTCTAATGCATCCTCAGGGAAGATTTCTGGAATTGGATTCGCCATTGCAAACACAATTGCTTTCTCATTCATCGTCTGTACAAGTTCTTTCGTTAATACGTTAGGAGCAGATACGCCAATAAAAATATCAGCTTGGTGAATCGCTTCTTTTAACGTTCCACGCACATGTTCACGATTTGTCTTTTTTGAAACTTCAATTTGCGCTTCGTTCATCCATGTTTCACCTTCACAAACAATACCTTCTAAGCTAACTAATGTAATGTACTTTGCACCAGCCTTTAATAATAATTTTCCAATTGCAATTCCTGCCGAACCCGCACCGTTAATAACGATTTTTACATTATCCATTTGTTTGCTAACAACTTTTAATGCATTAATAACAGCTGCTAAAACGACAATAGCTGTTCCATGTTGATCATCATGGAATATAGGAATATTCGTTTCTTCTTTTAATCGTTTTTCAATTTCAAAACAACGTGGTGCTGCAATATCTTCTAAATTAATCCCTGCAAATGTAGGCTCTAAATTTTTTACAAGGGTAACGATTTCATCTACATCCGTTGTGCCTAAACATAATGGGAAAGCATCTACATTCGCAAACTTCTTAAACAAAATACTTTTTCCTTCCATAACAGGCATAGCCGCTTTTGGTCCAATGTTTCCTAAACCAAGTACCGCTGTTCCATCTGAGACAACCGCCACCATATTACCACGTGCTGTATAGTCATACACCGTTTCTTCATCTGCCGCAATTGCTTTACAAGACTCCGCTACACCTGGTGTATACGTCAGGCTTAAATCATCCGCTGAATTTACCTCCACTTTACTTGTAATTTCAATTTTCCCTACTAACTCTTTATGCAATAACAATGATCTTTCATTAATTTGATTTGCTAACATACTTATAATCTCCCCTTAATTTGACAAGCTAGCTATATGAATATAGCTAGCTTGTTTAATCATGAAAACATCTTTAATAATATTGTCGCTGTTACAACCATTGCCGCTCCGCCTAAACGAGTAGAAATTTGCGCGAACGGCATTAATTCCATACGATTTGAAGCCGATAAAATAGCGACATCTCCAGTTCCACCTAAACCACTATGACATCCAGTTACAATCGCTGATTCAACTGGATACATTTTCATCACTTTTCCTACAAGAAAACCTGATGCTACCATTGTAAGAACAACCGATGCACACACAACAACATATCCTACTGAAAGAACTGCTGCTACGTCTTTTAACGGAATATATAGCAATCCTAATCCAACCATTAAAGGCCAAGTTAAATTTTTTGAAATAAATTTATATAAATGGAATGCTCCTTGCTCCATTTTCGCTGGCATTAATTTAAAGTATTTCACAAGTGCTGCTGAGAAAATCATAATGATTGCCCCAGGAATACCGATGAACTTAGAAGCAAATCCTCCGAAGATGAAGAACGTACACGCAATTAATAAACCTGCTCCCATTAATGAGAAGTCAATTGGCTTCTCTGTATTTTGTTCTTTTAATAATTCTGCTTGATTGTCCGTTTTCACTAATACACCGTTACCACTAAGCTCCGGTTTCTTCTCACCTAAACGCTTCATATACCCTGCACTTACAATTGCGAACATATTTCCAATAATAGCTGCTGGAATAAGCTGTGATACAAACGTTGCTGATGATTCATTTAAAATATCACTATAAGCTAGCGACAATGGTAAAATTCCTTCCCCGATACCACCACTCACAATTGGTACGATGATAAAGAAGAATGTCTGCTTCATTTCAAATCCAAATAGTGAACCGACCAATAATCCTACTGCTACAGAAGCTAACGTCCCTACTACTAAAGGAATAAACATACGAACGAAACCTTGTACTAACACTTTACGGTTCATTCCTAAAATACTTCCGACTACTAAACAAGAAATATATAGATATAAAAAGTTCGATTTTTTCATTAACATTGTCGCAGCTTCCATTGAAGCTGGATTCATCCAGTTAAAAAATACAAGTAATGATGGAATAAATAACGAAAGTATTGCTGGACCGCCGATATTTTTTAAAATTGGAATTCTCATCCCAATATCGCCTAAGAAAATCCCCATGATCATAATAACTGCAAATCCACCAATCATATCTGCTGGCAATTTATTATATACAGATGCCCCATAAATAATAGCAGCCAATACTACATATAACGGTAAAGGTATAACACCGATTTTTACATTCATAATTTTAGAAGCGAAAGATTCTCTTTGTACTTCATTTCCTTCAGAAAATGATACCGCTTCCACATTCTTTTGAATTCCCATATGGCACCCCCTCGTTTTCTTAATAACAATATTAAAACGCTTTCAATAGTAAAAATAGTTTTTGTAAGTTTTGTAATTGATTTTGTAATTAAAAAAAGTATAAGCGACTTATACTAAGTCGCTTATACGTAAAACTCTATTTTCTTTTGATCAACACATCTTAATTTACTTACAGGTCTTCCCACATGTTGGTACATCATTTCGTTTTCTAACACCCCAATGTCAGTCAAAAACATTACATATTTTCGAATAGAAACTCTTGAAATTCCAACTAATTGTGCCATTTCATCTGTTGTAAACACTCTTCCATTCAGCGACTCGATCTTCTGCCAAATTAATTGCAACGTTTGCTTCGTTAACCCTTTCGGAAGCTCTTTAGTGACAGTAGGCTCTCTTTTTTCTTTTTGTAAAATTAACGAATCTAATTCCGATTGACTAATTTTTTGTTGTTCTTTCATGAAAGTAAATTTTTCTCGATATATAGTTAATGCCTCTTTAAATCGTTCAAATGTAAATGGTTTAATTAAATAATCTACAACTCCATATTGTAATGCTTTTTTAATACTCCCCATATCATGTACAGCTGAAATCATCATTATATCGATTTCTTTTTCTTGGTTCCGGATATACATTAAAAGCTCAAACCCAGTCTCTTCAGGCATAAAAATATCAAGTAATACTAAATCCACTCGTGATGTCTCTAATACTTCTATCGCCGACTTTACTGAGTTAACTGCTTGAACAAGTTCAAACCCTCCTACTTGCTCTAAATAGTGCGTATTTAACATTGCTACCATCGGGTCATCTTCTACAATTAAAACTTTAATCATATTTGCCTCTCATCCCTACCTTTAGGTATTTCAATTGTTATCGTTGTTCCCTTTCCTACTAATGAATGCATATGAATTTCCCCATTTATTCGCTGTATACTTTCTTTTACAAGATACAAACCATAACCCCGGTTATCTCCCTTTGTGGAATAACCTTTCGTAAATAATTCCTCTATTTCTTTTTCTTGTATACCTTTTCCCGTATCTTGTACTGTAATAGTTAATATATCCCCATGTTGTATCTCAATTTCAACTTGCTTCTTTTCACAATTCGTCACTGCTTCTAATGCATTATCAATTAAATTTCCGACAATCGTAATAAGTTCATGAGTAATACTTTCATCATCTATTTCCGGCATATAAGAATCTTCACTTATAATTAATTTTATATTTTTCTCTCTAGCATAGCTGAGCTTACCTAGTAAAAAACCAGCAAATACTGGACTTTTTATTCTTTTCATAACTCCACCAATTTCATATTGATGCTCTGATACCATACCGCTTATATACTTCTGTAATTCTTCATACTGTTTCATATGTGTAAGCCCTAATACGACATGCATCTTATTCATAAACTCATGAGATTGTGCCCGTAATGCTTCTGCATATAGTCTAATACCAGTTAGTTCCTCTGCTAGTTTTCTAATCTCTGTTTTATCACGAAATGTTGCAATTGCACCAACTATTTCTCCTTTTACATATAAAGGAACTCGATTCGTCACAATCGTAATTCCATAAATATTTTGTTCTTCGTTTAATTGTACTTCTCCCGTTTGCAATACTTCTTTTATACGTGAATTTGGCATATACAACTCAACATCTTTACCGATAAAATTTTCTTCAAGTCCACTTTTTTTAAATAGACGTTTTGCTTCATTATTAATTAACGTTACTCTAGCCTCTTTATCTACAGCAATGATCCCCTCCTTTACAGATTGTAGCATCGTATTTCTTTCTTCAAGAATTTTTGCTATCCTGTGCGGCTCAAGACCGAATAAACTTTTCTTGATATGTCTAGCTAGCAATATTGCTCCTATAATTCCGACTAATACTCCAACTCCGACACCAATATAAATGATATGTCTACTTTCCTTAACTCTCTCTTTTACATTATCTGCTGAAATACCAACGGCCACTGCTCCAAGTTGTTCACCTGTTTCAGAAAATACAGGTACAAACACTCGCATTGAAATACCTAAAGTTCCTTCTGCCAGCGATACATGTTCTTTTCCTTTCAATGCAGGCCCTTCGTCCCCACCAATGAAATGACGACCTATTTTTTGAGGATCTGGATGAGATTTTCTTATTCCATCCATGTCCATAACTACAATAAATTGAACACCTGTGTTTTTTAATATCCTATTTGTATACGTTTGGATTGCAGGAGTATCCGCTTTCCCAACCAAGCCATTGATTACAATTGAATCATTCGCCACAATGTGTGCAATTGTTTTTGCTTTCTCTGCTTGGCTATCCTCCGTCGCCCGTTCTACATTATGACTAATTAATATATCTGTCACAAGTAAAGAAAAAATTACAACTGTACAAACTAACAATGTAATCGTTTTCCACAAATTCCATAGTCTTTTTCTTTTTTTCATCCCGTTAATGACTCCCCTAATTGCTGAATAGAAAAATAAGTAAGGTGATATTATTTTCACCTTACTTATCTGCTGTTATTATACTTTAAATTTACTAGTCATCGCTTGTAGTTCTTCGGCCATCCCAGCTAAGTTTTGCGAAGCTGAACTAATTTCCTCCATTGAATTAACCTGTTCTTCTGTTGAAGCTGCAACACTTTGCATACTAGCTGTATTTTCTTCTGCAGCCGCTGCAATTTCATCAATAGCATTTGTCACTTCATTTGCATCTCCAGCAATTCTCTTCGTTGTTTCTACCATTTGATTAACTTGAGAAACAATATGTGTAGTAGAACTTAAAATTTCCGTAAAACTTACTTTCGTTTTTGTTACAACATCAAGGCCTTGTTGAACTTCTCCATTCACATTATCCATTGCCTTAACAGTATGTTCAATATCCGCCTTAATTTCTGCAATTAAATTTGCAATCTCTCCAGATGACTCTCCTGATTGCTCTGCTAATTTTCTAACCTCATCTGCTACAATAGCAAATCCTCGACCCTGTTCACCTGCTCTTGCTGCTTCAATAGCCGCATTTAAAGCTAATAAGTTCGTTTGAGTAGCTATGTTTTGAATTGCTTCAGAAATAGCTCCTACTTGCTTTGATTTCTCATCAAGAAGTTTAATAATAGCATCTGACTCGGATACCGACCTAGAAATAGACTGCATTTGTTTTGCAGTTTGTTCAACTAAATCTTCTCCCTCTTCAGCTCTTTCTCTCGCATGTAATGAGGAAATAGAAATTGACTCTGCGCTTCCGGTTACATCTTGAATTGCTGTATTTACTTGTTGTAATGTAGCCGCACCTTCTTCAACACCTTGACTTTGTGATTCAGCCCCACCTGATACTTGTTCCATTGCAATTGTAATTTGATCTGTCGCATCATTTGCTTGCTGTACGCTCGCTGTTAACTCCTCAGCCGATGCCGCGACATGTTCTGCTGAAAAGCTAATTTGGGTAATAACATCTTGTAAAGACGTAGACATTTCATTAAATGAAGTCCCTAATTTCCCTATGTCATCCTTAGAATGGATTGTAATTTTCTCTGTTAAATCTCCCTTACTAATTTTATATGCTGATTCAGCTATTTTTCGTAATGGCCCTGTAATAGACCTTGTAATGAAATAAATTAATACACTACCAAATGCAATAGCGATAGCAATAACAATTAAAGTCTTATAAAACACTGGACTGGCAGCTTGGGTAATTTCTTCATCGAACATAACTCCAACTACTTTCCAGCCGGTTTTTTCATTTGTTGCAAAGATTAAATTCTTTTTATCATCTTGTTCTGTATAAGACACATTTCCTTGTTTATCTTCATAAATTGGTTTAACCCAAGGATCAGTAACTTTCGCACCTGGTTTTCTAGATGGATGACTAACAATTTGCTTATTTTGATCTAAAATAACTGCATAACCTTTTTCACCAATGTTAATCATTTTGGAAATTTTTAAGATGTTATCTAAATTTAAGTTAATTCCTATAACACCTTTACCATCTTTTACTTCTTTCGCAATGGTCACTACCATATTTTTTGTAGATGCTGATTGATATGGTGCAGTAACAATTACTTTCCCTTTATTTTCATGTGCTTCTTTATACCAAGATCTATCTGTTGGATTATACCCATCAGCCATTTGGATAAATGGTTCTCTTATAAACTTTCCCGTCTGCGTTCCAATATAAATACCTTCTACTTCTGGATGAAGCTTTATATATTGTGCTAACTTCGTTCTCACTATCTCTTCTTGTCCATTTGGATATGTATCCTCTGTTAAGATGTCTGCAAAATACGTCGCATCAACAAATTTCTCTTCTATATTTTGAGAAATAACAGTATTTAAAACTGAAATATTCTCCTTTGCTTTATCTGTCATTTGATGTTCAAAATTTGTTTTAGCAGTTTGATATGAAACACCACCGATAATAATTCCTGGTATAGTTAAAATAATAAAAAATGAAATGATTAATTTTTTCTTGATACTCATACATTTAACCCAGTTAAATATTTTTTGCATAATAAGCCTCCTTTATGTAATGTGGATACTTGTGTCATTTTATACAATTAACATACATAAAACAATATATAATGATAACATGTAAATTTTTCGTCAATTATGCATTTTTCCATATTCACTCCTTAATAAGGATTTTAATCATAAAAATAAGAGAACTTTAGCATTATATATACTAAAGTTCTCTTATTTCTCAACAGCTTCTACTCTAAAAAATTTCTCTTATAATCTTCAATCTCTATCCTTCGCCTTATAGTCATCTTACTAAAACTCTTCATCCTAATTTATTTGGAGCTCTTTACATAACTAATTGCCTGACTCCCCATTTGCACCCATGCCTGTTCAAAGCTTTCTCTCGGTACTTTTACATCTAAGCTATCCTCAAGTGGATCTCGAATATATACAGATTCCTGATCATACCCAATAAGTACAATACAATGTTCATTATACGTAATAGAAACATCTCCACTATTTGTTTCCCATGTAGTAAATTCATCTTCATCTAATGGTGCAAATGTTGCATTCGTAATCATGACTACCGGTTTCCCTGCTTTTACACTCTTATAAATCTCTTCTATATTCTTCCCAGTTAAGTCTACAGCTTTATTAGGTAAATATTTTTCTGCTAACTGAAAAAGTGGCCCATGATATACACCATATCCTGATTCAGAGAATGTATAAATATTACCTACAAATCCTTCATTCGGATTCCCGCGCACACCATCGTCTATAAAATCAACTTTTTTTATTTCATTTGCTAATGTCATCTTATCCACTGAAACACCAGCGTATTGTAACATCATCGCTAAACTTGTCACTTCACAGCCTCTATCCAATTCTGGTAACTGCTGAATTAATGGAACATTTGATAAGATGACTTTTTCATCGTTATTACTAAACTCCGTTTCTTTTCCTCTTTGTATATTTGAGAATGTAAACTTCTCTACATACTTTGGAATTCCATTTGTATATACACTCCATATTGCTGCACCTAGTAAAGCTGTACATATATACCACTTCAATTTTCTTATCACTTTCACGCCCTTATTAATTCGTTAAATAAGAATAAAATGCGTCAGCATCCGTTCTAATCATCGGTACAAAATTTAGTTCTTTTCCTTTTTCAGG
>NZ_JAKUFY010000105.1:0-19835 GCF_022663675.1 Bacillus cereus group sp. BfR-BA-01355 | reverse complement strand
CCTCGTAAGTCTGCTCCATTTAAGTTTGCCGCAATTAAATATGCTCCTCTTAAATTTGCACCTTGTAAATCTTTCTTTTTCAGATTTGCTCCCATAAGGTCTGCACCGCGGTGTATGATTCGTTTCTTACGCGCAGTATTCATTTCCTTCCATACTAATTCGCTCGTTTCTAAAAGAAGAATGTTTACCTCTGCCCTATGCACTGGAACATTTATTTTCATTAACTCATCTGGATTTAAATTCGAAAGTCGCTCTGTCTCCTCAATTGCGGTCTTCAGCTCTTTATGAATTGGCTGTGTTGCCTTTAAAAGAATCGCTTCATTCAAATACCAAAGCATTTCATGAAGTTGATGCATAACTGGAAAAGCATCATACATTTTTCTCGCATGCTTAGCATCTTTCCGCCAATCAACCCCGTTAAATGTAACTTGAGAAATCTTCTGCCCAGCGCCGAAACATTCAAATACTGTACAACCTTTATAACCTTTTCCTCTAAGATTTTTATGTATACTACATTTAAAATCTGATTGTAAGTTGGAACATGGTTTACCACCATCTTTATTCACTGCAAAATCTACCGATGCTGCGAACGGTAATGCAACGCAACATAGACCGAAGCATTTTTCGCAGTTTGCTTTTAAATGATCATTATGATTAGTCAAAATCTATACCCCCTGTTGTCTTTTGACTATTTCATAATATTCCAACTGTAATAAATAATCAATTTTAAAATAAACCGGCATCTTTCGTTTCAATTCATAACTTTATCATTCGATTTCCTTTCAATTGAAAAGGACTATTTTTATTTAATGAATTATAATTAAATTATAAATTTTCTAACTAAAAGGAGACTTATTATGGCACTACAAATGAAAACAAACTGTCAAATTTGCGATCAATCGCTCGAACAAGATTCTGAAGCATACATTTGTGTATATGAATGTACATTTTGCGCACCATGTACAGAAGAAAGACACAACGTTTGTCCAAACTGCGGCGGCGAATTAGTACGTAGACCGAAAAAGAAACAATAAAAAGCAAAGCGATATCGCTTTGCTTTTTATTGTTTTCTGAGTATATGAAATTATATCGAACACAACTTAAACATTTAAAAACTTCACACAAACAGGCTCTGGCACAGCAACATCAGATTGTAAAAGTGTTAACTTTCCTGTAGATTCATCTCTTGAAAATAGCACAAGATTATGTGACTTTTCATTTGTAGCAACAAGAAACTTTTCAGTGGGATCTAATACAAAGTCCCTCGGCCAATTTCCTTCTGTAGATGTATGTTCAACAAATGTAAGCTGACCTGAATTTTGATCTACGCTATAAATAGCGATACTATTATGACCACGATTACCTGCATATACAAAACGGCCGTCAGAAGAAATATGGATAGCACTTCCTTGACTATTTTCATCAAAGTGTTCTGGAAGAGTAGAAATATACTGTACTTCTGTAAAGGATCCTTCTTCCGAGTTATATGTTAGCGCAATAACCTCTGAACTAAGCTCCGTCATTACATAAGCGTATTTTCCATTTGGATGAAAAGTAATGTGTCTTGGACCACTCCCTGGATTTACAGATAAACTATTCACTTCTGTTAATGTACTATCTTTTATTTCATACGTAATTAACTTATCAATTCCTAAATCAACACCTATCACATATTTTTCATCAGGAGTATATCCCGCGTAATGTGCATGTGGTTTTTCTTGTCTTTCTTTATTTGGACCTGAACCTTCATGCGCCATAATAGATGAAGCAGGATTTACAGTTCCATTTTCTTCATTTATTTCAAAAGACTCAATCGTTCCTTTATGGTAATTTGCTGTAACTACCGTATGATTCCCACTATCAACGCTCACATGACAAGGAGAAGCCCCTTCTACTACTTGTCTGTTTTCTGCCTTTAACTCTCCAGTTTTACTATCAATTGAATAGGCAGCTACACCACCAGATTCTCCTTCCTTAACAACGGAATAGAGATACTCATTATTTCGGTTAATCGTTACATATGTAGGGTTATCCAGCTTAGCGGCAAGTGTTACATTACTAATTTTTTTTGCTTCTGTGTCTAAAGTAATCTTATATATTCCTTCACTATTTTCTTTTGTGTAAGTTCCAACATATCCAATAAACTCTTTGTTATCCTTCATTTTTATAACCCTCTCTCCCTATATTTTTCGTTCATCATACTTCTTAAAATATTTTATGTTGAAAGAGTATCCTAAAAAATCGGAGTACCTCTTTATACGTTACCATATTTTCTTGATAAATAGCTTTTAAACCCACTTTTTTTGGTACGCTGCTATACTTTCATATTCTTCTTCCAATTGACGAGACAGACGAATATAGATTGGTGTTAAATCTTTATATTTTTCCACACTTTCCATGTTTGGCCCATGATGAAAATCTGCCCCTACCATTTCAGAAACTACGCATAATGTATCTATTTCACCTAAACTATATAAACCGAGGATTGCAGCACCTAAGCAAGAGCTTTCGAAACTTTCAGGAACATATACGTCTTGATGGAAAATATCTGCCATCATCTGTCTCCAAAGTTCCGATCTTGCAAAACCGCCTGTCGCTTGAATTTTTTTTGGTTCGCCAATTAGCTCTTTTAAAGCGAGAAGAACGGTATATAAATTATAAATTACTCCTTCTAAAACAGCACGGATAAGATGTTCTTTCTTATGATGCAATCCGAGTCCAAAGAAAGATCCCCGTGCATTTGCATTCCATAAAGGAGCTCTTTCCCCTGCTAAATACGGATGAAACAATAAACCGTCAGATCCAGGATTCACATTTGCTGCTATTTCAGTAAGTACTTCATATGGATCTTTTCCTAAACGCTTCGCAAGTTCAATCTCTGAAGTGCCCAATTGGTCACGAGCCCATCTGAAAATCATACCACCGTTATTAACTGGACCACCGATTACCCAATGGTCTTCAGTTAACGCATAACAAAAAATTCTACCTTTTGGATCTGTTACAGGACGATTTGTTACAGCACGTATCGCACCGCTTGTACCAATTGTAACAGCCACAACGCCAGGGTCTATTGCATTTACACCTAAATTAGATAGTACTCCATCACTCGCTCCTACTACAAAAGGCGTAGAAACAAGTACATTCATCTCTTTGGCAAGCTCTTCATCTAATCCTGTTAAACTGTGCGTTGTTGGAACAAGTTTAGAAAGCTTGTCATCTGTAATTCCCGCAACATGTAAAGCCTCTTCATCCCATTTTAAAGATTTCAAATTAAACATCCCTGTCGCTGATGCTATAGAATAATCAATTACATATTCTTTATATAACTTGTAGAAAACATATTCTTTAATAGAAATGAATTTATAACTTCTTGCGAACAATTCTACCCGCTCATTCTGTAACCAAACTAATTTCGAAAGTGGTGACATCGGATGAATAGGTGTCCCAGTACGTAAATAAATTTCATGACCATTCATATCATTCTTTATTTTCTCCGCCCAGCTTGCACTTCTATTATCTGCCCACGTGATACATTTCGTTAACGGATTTCCATCTTCGTCTACAGCGATAACGCTATGCATTGCCGAACTGAAAGAAACACAGAGAATATCAACCGCTTGTATATTACTTGATTGCACAACTTCTTTAATCGTATGTATCACCGCTTGAAAGATTTCTTCTGGATCTTGTTCTGCTATTTCAGGCGTAGGAGAATATAAAGGATATTCAATTCCATGACTTGCAATAACAGATCCATCAATTGAAAACAAAACCGATTTTGTACTAGTTGTCCCAATATCTACACCGATCATATATTTCGATCTCACTATGTAACCCCTTTCAGAATATCCCATTAAAAAAGAACACTCTCAATTCTTTACTAATTATGCATACATACTTGGGAGCACCATGGTTTATACGAAAAAAGACTCTCCCTTATGAGAATTACGTGCTAACTAACTTTACTCTCATAAGGGGGCCTTTTCATATCTATTGTACTAATTTGAAAATGAATCGTTTCTATATGATATTGCTGTTTTCACGTAATAAGATGTCAAAATCAAGATTAAGTTTATAGGATGAAGTCACATAGAGATTGACCCTCTCGTAAAAAAGCAATTAGTGAACATTTCACTTCATTATAATTTAGGCGCTTTCGCCCAATCAGCAGCAAATTTCTCAATACCTTGGTCTGTTAATGGGTGCATAGCAAGTTGTTCAATTACTTTATAAGGAATTGTTGCAATGTGAGCACCTGCCATCGCTACACGAGTTACATGATCTGGATGTCTAACAGAAGCCGCAATAATTTGTGTATCTAGTTGATGAACATCGAATAATTCAGCAATTTTAGCAACTAATAATACGCCATCTTCAGAAATATCATCTAAGCGTCCTAAAAATGGAGAAACGTACGTTGCACCTGCTCGAGCAGCTAAAAGTGCTTGGTTCACCGTGAAAATAAGTGTAACATTCGTTTTCACACCTTTTTCAGTAAGGTAGCGACAAGCTTCTAATCCAGCTAACGTCATCGGAAGTTTAATTGTAACTTTTTCATCGCCACCGTTAATTTTAATCAGTTCTTCTGCTTGGGCGATCATCTCTTCAGCTGTAACAGCATCTGGCGTTACTTCTGCCGAAACAGATTCAACTTTAGGAACTGCCTGACAAATTTCTGCAATACGGTCTTCAAATTTAATGCCCTCTTTTGCTACTAAAGAAGGATTCGTTGTAACACCAGCTAAAACTCCAAGTTTATATGCTTTTTTTATATCCTCAAGATTTGCAGTATCAATAAAAAATTTCATGATTAATTCCCTCCAGTTTTTAAACGTTGATGAGTTACATGTTTAATATGCTTATCCCGTAAAAGCCCGATTGGTGTGGAATGAAGCCCCTACTTATTAAAGTTTCACTTTATTTCTTTTCTACTGCATGTCCGCCAAATTCATTGCGCAGAGCTGCTACAACTTTTCCTGTAAATGTATCATTGTCTAATGAGCGGTAGCGCATTAATAGAGACATTGCGATAACAGGAGTTGCTGTTTGAAGGTCTAATGCTGTTTCTACTGTCCATTTTCCTTCACCAGAAGAATGCATAACACCCTTAATCTCATCCAATTTTGCATCTTTAGAAAATGCATTTTCTGTTAATTCCATTAACCAAGAACGAATGACTGAACCGTTGTTCCATACTCTTGATACTTTTTCATAATCGTAGTCAAATTCACTTTTCTCTAGAATCTCAAATCCTTCACCAATAGCAGCCATCATACCGTATTCAATTCCGTTATGAACCATTTTTAAGAAGTGACCACTACCAGCTTTTCCAGCATATAAGAATCCATTTTCTACAGCAGTATCGCGGAAGATAGGTTCAACGATGTCCCAAGCTTCTTGATCTCCTCCGATCATGTAACAAGCACCATTACGAGCGCCTTCCATTCCGCCAGAAGTTCCTGCATCCATAAAGTGAATGCCATCTTTCTTTAATTGCTCATATCGGCGGATAGACTCTTTATAATGTGAATTACCAGCTTCAATTAAAATATCTCCTTTTGATAAAAGTGGTGTAACCTCATCAATAACAGAATCAACAACAGCGTGTGGTACCATTACCCAAAGAATTCTTGGTGATTGTAATGACTGAACAAGTTCACTTAAACTAGATGTACCCGTTGCCCCGTACTCTTTCATTTCTTCTACTGCGCTCGTATTTAAATCAAATGCTACTACTTCATGTTTATGATCCATTAAATTTTTCCCTAAATTTAATCCCATTTTACCTAACCCAATTAATCCTACTTGCATAATATAATTCCTCCTCAAATCATCTTTTATTAAAAATCCATATCACTACAATCTGGAATACCTTTCAGCACTGAAATGTTAGTATGTACAGAAAGGTATTCACAGTCATAGCTTAAGAATTCAACACATTTTTTGTAATTTGAACAACATTTTCTGTCGTAAATCCAAATAGATTCATGACTTCAGCTCCAGTTCCTGAAGCTCCAAATGTTTCAATTGATAGTACTTTTCCTTCTTGTCCTACATAACGTTCCCAACCTAGAGATACACCCATCTCAAGAGATACTCGTTTCGTTACAGAAGACGGAAGAACGGATTCTTTATATTCGTTCGATTGGCGATCGAATAACTCCCAGCTCGGCATTGCAACGATGCGAACAGAAACTTGTTCTTCTTCTAATTTTGCTTTCGCACTAGCAGCTAAGGATACTTCAGAACCTGTCGCAATTAAAATTACATCCGGATTTTCATTTGTTTGTGTTAATACGTAAGCTCCTTTAGAGAGATTCTCTATGTTCGCTTTCGTTTCATTAAACACCGGTAAATTTTGACGGCTCAGTACTAAAACGACTGGACCATCCGTTTGCTGTAAAGCATACGCCCAAGCACTTGCTGTTTCATTTGCATCTGACGGACGGATAACTGTTAGACCAGGAATTGCTCGAAGCGCTGCCAATTGTTCAATTGGTTCATGCGTTGGACCATCTTCTCCTACAGCAATCGAATCATGTGTAAATACGTAAGTAACAGGTAACTTTTGCAGTGCAGCCAGTCGAATCGATGGACGAAGGTAATCATTAAATACAAAGAATGTACTTACGAAAGGTTTTACTCCTCCATGGAGAGCCAGTCCATTCGCTGCCGCGCCCATTGCATGTTCACGTACACCGAAGTATATATTTCGTCCAGCATATGATTCTACTGCATATACTGCTTCACCTTTTATATCTGTCATCGTAGAATGAGAAAGATCCGCACTTCCACCGAAAATAGAAGGAATCGATTTCACATAATGATTAATAGCTTCCCCACTTGCAACACGAGTGGAAATTGTTTTTTCAGTATCAAAAGATAGAATGTCTTTCGCTTCAATTAAAACCTCACCTGTAATCGCTTTTTCTAATTCATCTGCTAGTGCAGGGTTTGACTCTCTGTATACGTTAAATTGCTCATTCCATTCGTTCTCTTTTTCAATACCTTTTTGTTTCAGTTCATTAAAATGAGCTGTTACTTCTTCAGGCACAAAGAAGTCTTCCTCATAGTGCCAACCATACACTTGTTTTGTCGCTGTCGCTTCTTCTACTCCAAGCGGATTACCATGTGCTTTATTCGTTCCAGCAACTTTTGGACTTCCATAACCTATAATGGTTCTAATTTCTATAAGAGTAGGTTGATCCGTATTTTCTTTCGCTAATGTAATGGCTTTTGTAATAGCATCGACATCGGTTCCATCTTCAACTCTTACATATTGCCAATGTACAGATTCTGCCCTTTTCTGAATATCTTCAGAGAAAGCAATGCCTAATTCACCATCAAGTGAAATTTCATTTGAATCATACAGTACAATTAACTTGCCAAGTTTCATATGTCCTGCCATTGACATCGCTTCATAAGCGACACCCTCCATTAAGTCACCATCTCCGACTAAAGCATACGTATTGTGATCTATAATAGAGTGACCATCCTTATTAAACTTCGCTGCTAAATGAGCTTCTGCCATTGCCATTCCGACAGCATTAGCAATCCCTTGTCCTAACGGGCCTGTAGTCGCTTCAACTCCAGGAGTATGCCCAAACTCAGGATGTCCTGGTGTTTTACTATTTAACTTTCTGAAGTTTTTCAAGTCATCAATTGAAACGTCATATCCAGCTAAATGAAGTAGGCTATATAACAGACTAGATCCATGTCCTGCCGATAAAACGAAACGATCACGGTTAAACCATTCTGGGTGATTAGGATTGTAATTTAAATGATTCGCCCATAATGCATAAGCCATTGGTGCTGCTCCCATCGGAAGACCTGGATGACCTGAGTTTGCCGCATTAATAGCATCAATCGATAACGTACGAAGTGTATTCACTGCTAATTGATTTATGTTTTGTGCCATAGTAATCGTCCCCCTAAATGCTTTCATGAAAGAAAGTACTTATTTTTCCGTCTCTTGATCTAACCACCATTTAAATCCACTTTCTTGCAACAGTTCATTAGACGCTTCTGGACCATATGAACCAGACTCATATTCATGAAGCGGTAATAAGTTTTCCTCGAACGCTTCAAGAATTGGTTGTACCCATTCCCATGACAATTCAACTTCTCTCCAATGTGCAAAGAATGTAGCGTCTCCACTCACCGCATCATGAATGAGTCTTTCATACGCTTCAGGTACTCCCACATCCACTTGCTCGCAAGTAAAGTTAATACGCATCGGTTCAATCTCTCCATTTTTCAATGGATTTTTACTATTTAACTGTAATGAAACGTTCTCACCTGGGCTAATTTCAATTATTAATAAGTTAGGTGCTGCATTTGGATTATTATCTTGATATTGCTGTTTTAACGTATTTTTAAATTCAATTACAATACGAGTAGACTTTTCTTTCATTCGTTTTCCTGTTCGTATATAGAAGGGAACGCCAGTCCAAAATGGATTATCGATCCACAGGCGAGCAGCAACAAATGTGTCTATGTTAGAAGAAGGATTTACTCCTGGCTCCTCTTTATACGCTACAACTTGCCCGCCTTTTATCTCTCCTGAAGAGTATTGACCGCGAATGATATGGCTTTGAACGTCTTCTTTTTTCACTTTACGAAGCGTCTCCATTACTTTTCGTTTTTCCTCTCGAATTTCACACGCATTAACCTTTTCCGGCAGATTCATAGCAGTCATCATTAATATTTGTAACATATGATTTTGAACCATATCTCGAATGGCTCCTGCATGATCATAATATCCGGCTCTTTCTTCAACCCCAACTGTTTCACTAGCTGTAATTTGTACATTTGCTATATGTTCTTTGTTCCAAATCGATTGGAGAACAGGATTTGCAAATTCTAGTGCTTCAAGGTTTTGAATCATCGGTTTACCTAAATAGTGATCAATACGGTATATCTCGTCTTCTTCAAACGTGCGACTAAGCTTATCATTAAGCTCACGAGCAGATGTAAGGTCGTGCCCAAACGGTTTCTCAATCATCAGGCGTTTCCATCCATCTGTTTTATCAAGTCCGCTTTCCTTAATATTTAAAGCAATGGTCTCGAAAAATTCAGGAGCAACTGAAAGATAGAACATTCTATTACCTTTTATATGTAGTTCCTCTTCCCTTTCACGAACGACTTGTAATAACCTCTCATAGTCTTCCGGTTTACTCACATCTAATGGACAATAGCGAAAATTATCTAAAAAACCTTCGAGTTCCGGAGTACCTTCTTCCCTCTGACGAGAAAACGTCTCTATTGATTCTTTTATTCTTTTTTGAAAATCTATATGAGACACTTCACGTCTTCCAAGCCCGATAACAGATATTTGCTTTGGAAGCTTTTGATCTCTATATAAGTTATATAGCGCGGGGTAAATTTTGCGTTTTGCTAAGTCCCCTGTCGCTCCAAATAAAACAAAGGTCATTGATTCCAAGTTCAGTCCCCCTCGTGATGTATAGTCATTGTCACTATAGTAAAAATGCATTGTACAGAAGCTACTATCATTGTTGATTCACTCTTGCTTCTTAACTTCAAATTTTTTATATTTGTCGCTTTCTCATTGTCCCCAATATTAATAGTGGCAATTCAAAGCATTTTTACCACATACTACTTAATTACTATAACTTATATAAAATAATTTAATTATTAAAAGTAATTAAGTTATTTTATATCTATCATATTAACTACATAAATTATCATCGTCAAGAAAAGTGTCTCGGATTAAAGATTCTTCATTCCCTAATATCTTTTAGTACTCATGTATTTATTAGAAAAAGATTAGATCTATGTTCATTACATGAAATGAATAATAAAAAGGCCAAAATGAACATATTCTTGTTCGTTTTGGCCTTTTTATTATTGCTTCAGATGATTCTTAACTGCTCTTATAACCAATTCGTGATCTTCTTCTGGTGGTAATCCCGAAACTGTTATCATTCCAATAACCCCTACGTCTTTTATTCTGATAGGAAAGCAGCCACCAAACGCAGCATATTCCGAAGTATCTAAAAGATATTTTTCATTATATGAGATTCCAGTTATTTCACTTTGTATCTGCATATAATACGAGCTATGATCATGCAGAGAAACGACTCGTTTTTTACGCTCAATCCATTTCGTATTTTCCTCATTTGTCCCTGTCATTTTGAAATGAAACAATTGCACACCGTTTTTCGTTATATCAACAGCAATCAATTTCCCCTCTTTCTTCGCTGTTTCAACGATAAATAAACCTAGTTGCAGTGCATCTTCATTTGTAAAAGAGGAAAATTGAAGTGTTTCCTCCTCTATTAAAATTCGTTTACTTATTTCATTCAAATTTGAAGTACTCATATCTTTAACCTCCATAATTGTTTTATGCCACACCGACATTTTTTCGAAATTATTAGGCCATATAGTACAACCTTTCAATCAATCTGATTCTAAATAAACTACTGTAACATCTTTGGTGACTAGTACCGTAAAGCTTGTTTTCTTCTTACTGGTGCTATTATGAATGATATTCAAAGTTATAAAAAGTACTATTCTAGTTACCCTTATCTTACAGAGACTATTATGAAATATATTTAACATCTTAAAAATGTATGTACTAAAGAATAATATTTTTAATCACTAGCTTTTTTGATCAATCATTATAGTCCAATTTCATCAAAATTTTTATCAATTATTACACTATCCAACAATAGGAGGAAACAAAGATGGATGAAAATATATCCAAAAGTTGAAAAGCAGTTGAATCCCTTGAAGGAATAGTTGTAATTCACTACATATAGAAATAGACATACAAAAACGCTATCCTTTCCTATAATTCTAAAGAAAGAATAGCGTTTTTTTTCAAAAATGAGTTCTTTTATTGAGAAACTTTGATTCTATATCATACATAAAAGAGCAACTAGTGCTAAAACAGCTGGAAGTCCTTGTTTCACAATAATTGATTTATTAGATGTGAAACCTCCGAAAATAGCTGCTATCACCACACAAATCACGAAAAATAATTGGACCATATAACCAATTGGATTGAGCCCAAGTACAAGTCCCCAAATGAGACCAGCCGCTAAAAATCCATTATATAAACCTTGGTTTGCAAACATAATGGCTACGTTTCGATCTCCTTCTAAATGCTTCGGTAATTTGAAAGCACGTTTCGCTACTTTTGAATCAATAAAAAACATTTCAAGGATCATGATAAACAAATGTTCTAATGCTACGATCCCGACTAAAATAGCTGCGATTATTTCCACACTATTCTGCCCCCTACACTCTCTATTCTTTAATATTCTCTACATTTTTTTGTATCTGTAATAGAACATGAATAAGTATTTTGCGTTCTTCTCCACTGATATTTACGAACATTTCCTTCATAAAATGTTCCTTTTCTTTCTTGTCAAAATATTAATTGATGTATCAATTATTGATACATCAATTAATATACATCTCTCTTTTTATTTTTGCAAGTTTTTTTGCTCAATTGGTTTTATTTTGTTCCAGCAACTTTAAACCAATTCAAAACATCAGTTCGTATTTCTAGAAATCATAATTACTTTAAGTTCATTCTGACAATCATATTTAACTAAATATATAAAAGAATTGAGTTATATCTCCATCAATTTATAAAAATTAATTTTTTCTAAAAACAGATACTTTACGTTTTTTATAGTAATAAAAATCATTTTTTGTTTCAGAGGCAATCCATTTTGTTAGCTTGATGGGCATAGGATAGCACCATATGACGAACCAATTATCTTTCAAGAAGACGGCTAGAAATCTGGATTTGGTACAGGAGTTGCCTACTTCCCCAATCCAGATGGTACTAATTTAGAGCTAATTGCTCCAAAAGGGCCATTCAGACATGAATAGTTAAAATAAATTAATACCGAAACAAGCCACCTTCTGCCTGGAAGGTGGCTGTTTGTCGGCAAGTTGATAGAATGACTAAAAAAGGACAAACTCTCCAATGTGAGAAGTTTGTCCAAAAAGTTTTTCATGTTAACTATTTTTACACTAATACCAATAATAGTGAATTAGAATAATGACTTAATACTTGCTAAGACAGTAAGTACACCTACAATAATAACAAATACGTTGCTCATTTTCCCTTTGTATTTAGCTAGTACTGGCACTTTTTGAATCGCATACATCGGTAATAGACATAAGATAGCAGCAACTAAAGGACCGCTTAGAGAATCAATAAGTCCAAGAATACTTGGATTTGTATAAGCAACAAACCAACATGATAATACAACAAAAGTAAGGACGATTGTCTTAATTGTTTTTTCTTCAATATCTTTTCCACGTGATTTACCGAACTTAATAATCATGTCACGCATTACTTCAAATGCTCCGATATAATGGCCAAGGAAAGACTTTGTAATAGCCACAAAAGCAATAATTGGAGCTGCAATCGTGATTACAGGTGAATTAAGTTCATTCGCAAGATATGAAAGGATTGATAAGTTTTGCTCTTTTGCCATTTTTAAATCCTCTGGAGTTAAGCTCAGTGCACTACTCCAAACGAAGAACATAACTACAACGAATGTCATGATATAACAAACCTTTTGTATTTGCGCACATTTAGCATCAGTGGCTTCGATTCCATACGTAGCTCTCTGTTTCACAACAAATGATGAAATCATAGGTGAATGATTAAATGAGAATACGATGATTGGTAGAATCAACAGTATCGTTCCCAAATATCCTGTTCCTGTTGAAGCAGTAGAAACAGCTGAAAAGCTAAGCATTGACGTATTCCACTGTGGAATTAAAGATATTGCGATAAACAGTAGAGAAGCTATGAAAGGATACACTAGCATACTCATGATCTTTACAGTGATATCTTGACCAAAATTCAGTATAGCGATAAGACCAAGAACTAATACAAGTGATAAAATAGCCCTTGGAGGCTCTGGCATGTGCAATTGATGCACGATAAAACTACTTGCAGTATTTGTAAGCGCAACCGAATACATTAGTACGATTGTATAAATTGAACTGAAATATACGATGTTAAAAATGATACTCGCTTTATTTCCGAAATACTCTCTAATTGTACCTGTGATCCCCTCATCAGCAGAATTAGAAGCGTATATCATTTTAGCAAGCGCCCTATGTGAGTAGTACATAACTGGATATGCAAGTAATGTAATTAGTAGTAAAGATAATAAACCACCTGAACCTGCATTAATCGGTAAAAAGAGCACCCCTGCTCCAATTGCAGTTCCAAATAGACTGAGTGCCCATGTAGTATCCTGCTTATGCCACTTTTTCGGATCTGCATATTGCTCATTTTTTAGTGCGGTATTTTCAGCTTGAACTTCTATTTTCTTTGCAGTATTCCCGTTCATATAATAACTCCCCCTTGTATCTATTTCTGCATCTCTCTTTGCTGCTAACAAATATTCCCTTTCGGAAAATGAATTCCTTACAAGTTGCCCCACATTGTATGTCCTTCATCATAATGAAACCAAATTGAAACATTCGCTAGTTAGCGTCCTAATATAATTGTTAGCGTTCACAAAAAAGTTTACTCATAATATCCGCTCTTTATATAAAGACCCCTTAAGAGAACAATATAGAATAGACTTCATAAATACGTTGCAACATTTCTAATAACAGTGTATTACTTTAATGGTTTCTCTTTTTTTACTTTTAACAGTAATTTTAGCTAAACCGGCCTCTCTTAATTTGCGAGGCATTTCTTTCTCAATTCTATACATTACTTTAATAACTTCGGCAGCACTGATGATATTGCTTACACAAGCCACTGAAGCACTTTACATACATTTCGCCTCTAATCACACACCTTTCTTACTAGTAATCGCATTTTTTATATTTTCTCCAGAGATAATAAAATTTCTCTCGACGCCCTCATTATAACGTGTATATTTATAAAATTAATATTTTTATATTTTCAGAAATATTAAAGGTGAATAATTTTATATGGATAATATTTTACAGTTAGCATGTAGCCATTGTTTTTATCGCTTAAAGCTGAATTAGTTAGTAAAAAAATACAATAATACATTGTCTTTCTAGGTAACTCATGATGGAGATACTTATATCCCCTTTTATCAAAAAATTTCATTTTAAACATAAAAGATATTCTAATAAATAATTAATGTAGGTAAAAAGAAAAGATTTCCAAAATACAAAAACCAAATTTTGGGATATATATTATTAATATTGAATTCATATACACTTTAAAAAAACTACATTGAGCAAAAAACAAAAAAGCTGCCCAATATGGACAGCTCATTTACATAATTATCATTATCAAGGATGCACAAACAAATCACTTCAATGTTATCTTAATTGTAGTTTGTTCGACTCTTCTTCAGGAATATCTCTATGTTTGTAATGAATCGTTTTTAGATCATTTCCTTTTATGCGAAAAGTAATTGTGTCCTCTCAATAAGGCGGGTTGTGTGCACCCTCAAAAGTTTGAATTTGAACAGTTACATAAAAAGTATAGTTTGTTGTATCTTTTTTTATTTCAAGTATTTTTTCAGAACCTCGATACCAAAGTTTTGGTTCCTTATAATAGTTTTCAACCTCTTTACTTATTGGCTCCAATAAGAGCTCAATTACTACTTCTTTTAAAAGCTGTTTTGATACAGTTATTCTGCTGATTTTCTTTCTTTTTACATCTATAATTCTCCAAAAATCCCCGCTCTTTTCAACGGTATAAAGAACATTCGTACCGTCCGCTTTCAAAAGATGAAAATAACCTTTATTTCCCTTAATATATAATCGTGGTTCATTAATCCACTCACCTTCTGTTTGCACTATTCCTAAAAACAACTGAGTAAGTGGTGTTATCTTATAATCTAATTGGTTAAATTCACCAAACGAATAAAGTTTATAACCAGTTAAATCTATGCCAAAATTTCTGTTTATATCATTTTCCTTTTTTACAATTGCTTGAGCAGAAATGCAGGGTAATAAAAAAATAAACAGACATATGATGCTAACCATTGTTAATCTTATTTTCATAACATCCATCCCCTCTTTTATTAAGATGCAACAAAAGAAAGGATATTATTGATTAGGGTATAAGCTAAAAAATTAAACTCCCCCATTAACTAGCTCGTTTATCGAGTTTAATTTTGAAGAAAGTCCGATAAACCATTCTTCGTCTCCTGTTAATAATGCAAGGTCTATAAGGTAAAGAATTTGTTCCTTATTTATTGCCTTTGATTCAGGGAGTTTTTTTACATGTTTACTTAAAAAGGACATTGTTTTATTTATTGTATCTCTGTTGTCACATTTCACAACATTAACCTTAACTACTTCCCCTACATTATCAAATGATTCAATATAACCAAGTATTAATTCACCCTCTACTGATATTCCTCGAACCCAATCGCCTACTTTTAAAACAGGATTATGCTTTGACATCATACTCTTTCACCTTCCTACAAATTATTTTTAGTGACGATAAACAACATAAAAAAATAAATTTAACTGTAATATTTTTCATTACATTTATGTGTTAAGAACTCACGGCTATATAATAATTAAGCCGCTTAACGCTCTTGATTAATAAGGTCAACAACTTCTTTCATTGTATAATTCTTTAAGTATTCACCTAGATGTTCTTCAGCACCTAAGAAAATAGCAAAAAGAACTTTTCGCATGTTCGAACCTACAACACACTGATCGTTTGATTCCGGACACTTCGGCTGCAAAGCACCTTCAGAGGTTATCTGATAAATATGCCAAAGATTAACTTCACCTAAATCGCGAGCGAAAATAAAGCCTCCACCAGTTCCCTCTTTTGATTGTATAAACTTATGTTTTTTTAACAAACTTAGTACTTTACGAATACGTACTGGATGTACACCTGCACTTTCTGAAATAGCATTACTTGTTGACATCCGGTCTGGCTGTAAAGCTAAATAAGTTAAACTGTGAATGGCCAAGGTAAAGTCGCTGTTCATTGTTTTCCTCCTACGATTAAAAATATTGTTTCTCATATATTAACATACTGTAGCCATAAATATTACAGATAGGTTAGAACGTTAAAACATATAGAATACTTCTTACCATAAAAAATTAATTCCTTTATATTCTATCCGGTCTGGCCTATATCCGATAACTTCATTTAGCTTTTTAAGTTGAAAATAAAATTAAACACTCCACTGTTTCTTCACTTGTTCTTCTGCCAGTTGTTTAATTTTTGTCCAAATCGTATCTTTACTCACAATAACATTTGTTTGATAATTTCTATCATTATAATTAACTGTAACACATACTTCAATCATCTTCTGCTTCCTCCTTTCAAAAAACTTTTTCTAAAAAATATTACTTATTAATTGGCCAATTTTTGCAGTTCAATGTTTAAAAATGTTCGAACGCTACGTGGTAAAAACTTGCGAATTTCTTCATCATTAAAACCAATCTGTAATCTTTTCTCATCCAGCATAATTGGGCGACGCAACATTAGTGGATACTCGATTATTAATTTATAAAATTCATTAAGCGAAAGCTCCTCAATATTTATATTTAAGTCCTGAAAAGTTTTGGATCTAGTTGAAATAATTTCATTAGCCCCCTCTTCAGTTAAACGAAGAATTGCTTTAAGCTCATCAACTGTCATAGAATTTGATACGATGTTTTTTTCAATATAATCAATTTGATGCTCTTCAAGCCATGCTTTCGCTTTTCGGCATGAAGCACAGCTTGCTGTTGTATATAGAATTACCATATTTAACTCACTCCTTTAATGTTTTTTATCAAACGTACATTTTACATATCGGTTATTGAAATGTATTAAAAAAAATTACAGTTTAGAATCAAATTCACGTAATGTTTCGTTTATCTCTACTATTCATTTCTTTTCAAAATGCTTCTTCTATAACATTGTTGAAACTACATTTTACAGACGATGACAACTCACTTCTAAAAATCTTACTGTAATTTTAAACTTTACAGTTCGATTAATCAACTGTTAAGTCTTGGATTAATTATTGTAACGCAACAAATCGTTTTCTTTTGTATGAATGTCCCCATAGTATTACAGCTAACCAATCTCAAATGCACTTCAAAGCACATTTTATTCATTTCTTGCTTACAAGTGCTATTATGGAATATATTTAACATAATAAAAAGTACGTACTTTAAAGTGTTATCGGCACTAAAAAGAAATAATTTTAGTATTACAACGTATTTAGGCTCAAAACTATAATCTAAATTCATCAAAGGAGTTTTTTTATGAAAACATACAATATTCCTGTAGAGGCGACTTTAGAAGTTATTGGCGGAAAGTGGAAAGTTGTTATCCTTTGTCATTTAAAAAAAGGGACAAAAAGAACGAGTGAATTAAAACGATTAATGCCTGGTATTACGCAAAAAATGTTAACGCAACAATTACGGGAACTAGAAGAAGATGGTGTAATCCAAAGGAAAATATATGACCAAGTACCACCGAAAGTAGAGTACTCTTTAACCGATTACGGTTCGTCTTTAGGAGCTATACTCGATTCCCTCTGTTCCTGGGGAGAAGTTCATCTTGAAAAAAACGGGAACACATCCATGCTGATTACAGCCGATGAATAATAACTGCTCCTACTATATGTGTAAATTCTATCCAAGATAAAAAACCGGTTGAGACAATACTTGCCTCAACCGGTTTTTATGTCTCTTTATAATTTTTTGCCGTAATGACTGTTTCAAACTCAAAGGTTTCTGGTAGATGATCTGCATAAGAATATTCAAAAGTTCGTCCATCCGTTAAGTAAGCTACTTGTTCAACTCGCATTAGGAAATCCTGATTTGTTAAGTTCATAAACTGCTTTTCCCTATCATCTGGGCGAATTCCTTTAACCCTGACAACAGATGTCCCTACTTCAAGGCCAAGTTTATTTTGAATATGTGAGTATATCGACTCCTCTAAAACAGAAGCCTCAACACCTGGGATAACCGAAATTGGCATCCATGTATGCTCCATAATCGTCGGAATGCTGTGAATGATGCGGAGGCGAATGATTTTATAGACGAAATTACCGATTGAAACTCCCAATTTCTCAGCAACTGCTTCATCAGCACCAACAATCGTAAACTCGATAATTTTACTTTCTACCTCACTGCCGTAAACAGCTTTCGTACCTGTTAAAGTTTGAATCATTCGTGCCTTTTCCTGCTGACGCCAATCTTGCACCACTGTTCCACTTCCACGCCGGCGGATGATGTAGCCGTCTCTTACTAACAGATCCAGCGCTTTTTTAATAGTAAGTGCTGAAACATCAAATTCTTCAGCAAGGACGGGGCTACTCGGAATTTTTTCGTTGATTTTATATTCACCGTCTAAAATTTGCTGTTTAATCTTTTGATAAATGCCGAGGTATTTTACTTGTGTTGATCCGCTTGCCATTTCCATACCTCCTTTATACTCTATCCCCTCTTCTATTCATTCAAATGTAAAGCCTCAAGTTTGTAAACTGAAGGTGATGGGACAGCAAATCCGTTTTCCAAAATTTCAATATTCGTTACCGCTTCTTCGTCTTTCACAAGTTTTGGTGCACCATTAACGATTGTTTCATACGCCGCATCATAGAAACGACCGTAATCACCAAGCGGCGTTTTAATTTGTTTTTCAATCCAGTCACCATTTGCATTACGATATTTAGCAACTCCATAGTACATCGGTGAATCTTCACCAAATCCTGCACTCTCAGGCATAATACCCGCTTTCAAATCATTTTCCTGCTGATCTTCACCATATTTAATAAATGATCCATTTGTTCCATGAACGATAAAGCGTGGATAATCTTTTGCTACGACATGGTTCGTTTTCAGTTTAATTTTCAACTGATTTCCGTAATGTAGACCAACATCGAAATAGTTATCAACCGCACCTTGCACTTCATTATTACGAATATCGTATGTCACCGTATCTGGACGGCCGAATAGTGAAATCATGCGGTCCATCGTATGAATACCTAAACTGTAGAATGAACCTTCTTCTTTTGGAGCTTCATGAGTGATTGAACCCGGACGGAAATAATCAATATGCGATTCAATCTCAATAATATCACCAAGGAATCCTTGTTCAACAACCTGTTTCACAGCTAAGAAATCACCATCAAAACGACGGTTTTGGTAAGGCATAACGACTACACCTTTCTCTCGTCCTAAAGCTAATAATTCTTTAGCATGCTTTACTGTATCGCAAAATGGTTTTTCAACGATAACTGATTTTCCAGCTAGTATAACTTTTTTTGCTAATTCATAATGCGTATGTGCTGGCGTACAGATCGTCACGACTTGAATTTCCTTGTCATTCAACAATTCGTCCAAATCAGTAGTGAAGTAAACACCTTTTTCCTTATATGGAGCCGCTAATTTTTCATTTATTTGACGTACAAAAATCGTTTTTATTTTTATATTATTACGTGTGTTTACATAAGGTAAGTGATAGCGGTTAGCTGACTTTCCAAATCCAATAAAGCCCATTGTTAATGTCATATTTTTCAACTTCCTTGCTCATAAATTTTCGTTTCTACATTTATTATATAGTTTACTTTTTAAAAGTATATAGTTTTAGTTCTTAATTTGTATATAAAATGAAAAAGTAGGGATAGAAACCATTTCGATTTTCATCCCTACTTCTTTACTATATTTGTGTAATACCAGACATTAATTGTTTTAACTCGCACGTTCTCTTTTTGTCTTTCTTTAAATGACAAAGGATAACTACTTTCCACTTTCCACCGATAACCTCTAAAGTTGCCTCTACAGGAATATTGTATGTTTTCATATAAAAATCTCCTTTAATAATTTTATAAGACAAATAAGCTAAAATATTTAAATATTACTTTTAAGTATCTATA
>NZ_JAKUFY010000104.1:0-19932 GCF_022663675.1 Bacillus cereus group sp. BfR-BA-01355 | reverse complement strand
TCTAAAGTTGCCTCTACAGGAATATTGTATGTTTTCATATAAAAATCTCCTTTAATAATTTTATAAGACAAATAAGCTAAAATATTTAAATATTACTTTTAAGTATCTATAGCACCTTAAAGTACGTACTTTTTATTGTGTTAAACATGTTTCATAATAGCATACGTAAACAGCAGATGAGTAGTACGGCACCAAAAAGTACCTGTATTACTTTTTAGTATCTATATCACTTTAAAGTACGTACTTTTCATTATGTAAAATACATTTCATAATAGCATTTGTAAGAGTTGAGTAAGTCATGAAGTATTAGAAATTACCTGTACTTTAAAGTGAGTATTTTTATCATACATTTTGTCAGACGATGAAATGACATGTTTTCATTTTCACATCCATTCACAATGAATAAATAATTTTCAAATATATTTTAGGAGGATATCTATAATGAGTAAATTACTAAAAGAAAAAATCGGGTTTGGTACAGCACCACTAGGAAATATGTACCGTAATATCCCAGAGGAAGAAGCAATCGCTACAGTGGATGCTGCTTGGGAGAATGGCGTTCGTTACTTTGATACAGCTCCACTTTATGGATCTGGATTAGCGGAAATCCGTCTTGGTGAAGCACTGTCAAAAGAAATCGTGATGATTACTTTTTAAGCACCAAAGTAGGTCGAACGATTTCAGATGAACTAGAAGATCCATCTGCACGTGATTTAGGTGAAAAAGGCGGACTTTTCGAATTTGGTCGCAAAAATAAAATGATCAATGACTATAGCGCAGATGCAACACTTCGTTCTATCGAGCAAAGTTTGAAACGTTTAAAAACAGATCGTCTAGACTTTGTTTTCATTCATGATTTAGCACAAGACTTTTATGGTGATGAGTGGATTTCACAATTTGAAACAGCTCGAACAGGAGCATTCCGTGCGCTAACACGTTTACGTGAAGAAGGAGTTATTAAGGGCTGGGGGCTTGGAGTAAACAAAGTAGAATCAATTGAACTTATGCTTGATTTAGAAGAAGCGAAACCAAATATATCCTTACTAGCTGGTCGCTATTCATTATTAGACCACGAACGTGCATTGCAACGAGTAATGCCTGCAGCTGTAAAGCATAATATGGATATTGTTGTTGGTGGCCCATATAGCTCAGGTATTCTTGCTGGAGGCGCTCACTTCGAATATCAAAAAGCATCGCCAGAAATTATTGCAAAGGTTGAGAAAATCAAAGCTCTTGCAGATCGTCACGACATCAGCATCAAAGCTGCTGCATTACAATTTTCACTAGCAAATCCAGCAGTTGCTGCCGTTGTTCCTGGTGCAAGTAAACCGGAACGAATTGTAGAAGACCAAAACGCCTTAAATACAGTAATTCCAGCAGCATTCTGGGAAGAAATGCGCGAACAAAAACTAGTAGCACCTAATGCACCACTACCAATCAACGTAAAATAATAATGAAACTTTAATCAGTGGGAGCATCCCCCACTGATTATTTACCCGTAAATACCGGGATGAAAAGGAGCGTAATGAATATGGCACATACTACTACATCTATGGAAATTTTTTCTTCACCGGAACAAGTATGGCAATTAATCGGAGGTTTCAACTCCCTTCCAGACTGGTTACCTTATATACCTAGCAGTAAATTAACTGAAGGCGGTCGTGTACGTCATCTAGCTAATCCAGATGGCGATACAATTATAGAACGATTAGAAGTATTCAATGATAAAGAGCGCTACTACACGTATTCAATCATGAATGCACCGTTCCCAGTCACTAATTATTTATCTACAATCCAGGTTAAAGAAGGTACTGAAAGTAACACATCGTTAGTAGAGTGGTCTGGTACGTTCACTCCTGTTGAAGTTAGTGATGAAGAGGCAATTAATCTGTTTCATGGCATTTACAGTGATGGACTGAAAGCATTGCAGCAAGCATTTCTAGATTAATTCATATAATTGATTGAGACGAAAAAGTAAATTAACAGTCAAATATTCGATTTTGTGGTTAAGTTCATTATGAAAGATAAACAAATACAAATTTCATGCCTGCTTGTTATTGACAAGAAATAAAAAATACTACCTCCAAATGGAAGGTAGTATTTTTTTATTAATCAGGAAAAACAATTAATCCCTCTTCTTTTTCCTCCTGTTTTAAATCTTCTTCTGGGAAGGTTACAGTTGAATTTTTATCACCTGTTCTTTTTGTTTCTTCACCTGGAAATACGAAAGTTGAATTTTCTTTTCCTTCATTTTTTTCTACGTTATCTGGAAATACCATAGGATCATTGGTAGTCAAATCACTATGAAATCCAAGGTTAGACAAAATCGCTTTTAAATCTGGTAAAACCCCTATTTTATCAGATGATGGGTTATTAGACTTTGTGCCTGTATTAGGATTACTTAAAATTGCTCTCAATTCTTTTGGTGTATATGCCTTACCTAAATGTTCTTTAGCAATCCCTTGAATCGATACAGCAGCCCCAGCAATTATAGGCGAAGCGCTAGAAGTACCACGGAAATTAGAAGTATAACGATTAATTATGTTCTGATCTGTAACTTTTTGTCCTTTACTATTTTGATTTTGATATGTATCTAATGTATCAACATACTCTCCCCAACCATATACATCAATTCTACTACCATAGTTAGAGAAAGCTAAACGTTTATGAGGAACTCTTGCAGTAGATGCTCCAACTATAATAGCTCCTGAATCTTTAAAGTCTGGACTATTTCGATTTAAAATCTGCTTACCATTACGGTCTTTAAATTCATCTAAATCAATCCCACCATTACCAGCTGCTTCTACAATAATAATGCCTTTATCTGTACCTTTGCGAATTGCGTTAAATATACTCGGGTATACTTCTACTGGTAAAGGGTCATCTCCATATCCATCATATTTAAAGGATTCTTCTATTAATAAAACATCTCCAGCCTGTAAAGAATCTACGGCACTTAAAATAGCATCTCTTACATCGATTCTCCCATTATCTCGGATCACTGAAATTACTTTTGCCTTTGCTTTTGGTGCAATCCCAATGTTCCCAATTCCATTGTCAGCTGCAGAAACAACACCTAGAACTGAAGTACCGTGAGAAAGATCATTACTCATTTTTCCAGACATAAATTCAATATTTTGACCGACTAAATCTTCATGATTTAATAACCAGCCTTCTTCCAAATCTACAAAAGTTGCTCCCTGACCATTTCCTCCTTTAATTCCCCAAGCATAAGGAGCATTAATTCCTAAAGGTGCCTCTTCAAGATATCCCTGTCTCGAAAATCTAGGTTCATCATAAGGATTGACTGATAATACAGGCCCTCTCGAGCCAGTTGTTGTGTTTATACTCTTATTAGAACGAACTTGTATTTTACTAGAATCGTTATTAGCAGCATGTACTATATTTGTTACAAATGTCGTACCTACCCCAGCAAAAGTTGTAATTGCAAGTGATGATATCAACATACCTTTAAAATTTTTCATTTTTCCACCTCTAGTTTTCTATTAGAAATAACATATTTCATAATGTGTATGAACCGAAAAGCATTTTATCTTATTATAAAAATTAATAGATTTTTATAACTTTTTGATTTACATAAAAACTCCCTTCATTCTTGTAATTCAATGTGTACATTTCAAAATAACAAACTTACCGTAACTATTATAGTTACACCTTTATTGATTTTCAACTACGAAATATAAATTTTTAAAAATAAATTTATATTACTTTAAAACAGAACTCGCCTTTTAAGCACATAAAGTGAAACTTTAATCAGTGGGGTTTTTGTTCATCCCCCACTGATTATTAGCCCTCACCAATGGGGCGTTTACGGACAGTTAATGCGGGATAAAAACGCAAAATATCTGTCCAAATTACAGCGATCAATAAGTTTATGGACTGCGAAAGAAATACGAAAAAGCAAAGCACTAAGTGCTTTGCTCCTTATAAAATCCCTTTTAACTTTTCACCAATTAACTTCGCTACATACTCATAACCTTCTGGCCCAAAGTGTAACCCATCTTTTTCATCATTTTCTACAAACCTTTTATAATCCCGTTCTTGAATCATTTCAGCGAATACGTTTAGAAAATAACTTCCTGTTTCCCTCGCCACTTCCTCCACCACGTCTGCATACTGACCAAGTACTCTATTTGTTCTGTTATGCTGTCTTTCTTCATCAACTGGTGCAGGACTAATCAGTAGTACTTTATTTGATGAAATTTGGTTCACAATCTTCTCTAAGTTTTCTTTATATGCTTGTAATGACACTTGAGAAAAAGGGACTGCATCATTCGTACCAAGAAAAACTGTTACGAAATCTGGTTTATATGATATTACATCTTCTTCAATTCTATTTAACGCATCAAATGTATTATCACCTGGAATACCTGCATTCACTATTTTCCAGTTCGGAAACACCTCTTGCAAACGTGGTGTTAATCTCGGCATTCCATTAAAAAATGTTTCATCAGCTGTAATACTATCTCCAAAGCATACTAACGTTTTCATTAAGCTATTCTCCTTTTACGTATGAAACAACTTTCCTTCTATTGCTTTTATATATCTTTCAGCAGAACGTTCAACTGCCTCATTTGCATTTTCTTTTACTACTCGATGAAAAGCGTTGTATAAACGATTAAACTGTAACGGCTTCACTCGATTCACCATTTCTTCCACTTTTCTCGCTGGTAGTGGAATTAAGTTTGGATAGCTGTACATGAAGCTTACCCACCTTTCATCCGCTACAACTTGAATAATATCACCTGTTAACAAAATCCCTTTTCCATCATTACCTTCTTCCCAATGTAAGACAGATCCACCTTTAAAATGTCCCCCTAAACGATGAATGACTAATCCATCAGCTAATTGTAATGACTCTCCAGACCAGTAAATAATACGACTACTCGGGCGCATTACCCACTCTTTATCATCTTCATGTATATAAATTGGTACATCAAATGTCTCCGCCCATTCTACCTGCGTTGAATAATAATGCGGATGAGACAATGCAATTGCATCTAATCCACCAAGCTCTTTTATCTTCTCAATTGTCGTTTCATCTAAATACGTAATACAGTCCCATAGTAAACGATATGACTCTGTTTTCACTATAAATGCAGTTTGACCGATCGCAAATCCTGGTTTTGTCGTAATACTATAAAGTCCCTTTTCCTCTTCGATTATTTCATTTTTATATGTATCACCTGTTTGTAAGCTTTCTAGTGTCGTCCAAGATTGTCCTTTTTGGTTAACATATTGCCTCTCTTCATCACAAATATGACAACTCACCGGTTCTTCTACACTCGCTGCATACTGCACACCACACGTTGTACAAACGAAATTTCCCATAATAATTCCCCCTATCCCTATTTCTTTATTAAGCTGACTTTTGTTGATAATGATCTGCTTTTTTATTTTCAATTAACAAACTTATAAAAGTAAGTAAATAGACAACTGTAACCGATAATGGAATTACAATAAATCCTTTTTCTGCAAAAAGAATCCCACAAACTGACGTTACAAATACAGTCCCTACTGACAATAAACCATAACTTTTACTTTCATAAATCCATACGTACGGAATAAAATGAACACCTATTAACATCGCTACTACAAAAGGTAACCATTCTGGAAATTGAAAATAGGCAAGTAATACAAGTGGAATATTCAATACATTTATCCCACCAATTAATCCTGCCAAAACCCCTAACGGATTTCCTTTCGCAAACATATCAATTTTCAATATAGCAGCTATCATTAAGCCAAAAGGAAACACACAGCCCATACCGATTAAATATACCCACACCACTTGTTTTTCAGAAAGAACAAATCCCGTTATACTCATAACTATCCAAAATAAAACGCCGGCTAATATAATCGGTAAGCCTCTCTTCGTTTTTATTGCTAAATCCTTTTTCGCTTCTGCAACATTCATTTCACTATCTCCCCCAAAAATATTTGTGCTATAAAGCCGGCTTAATTTCACCCATCCAATAACGCCAAGCTATTAAATAATCTTCTAAATCTTTCGGGTGGTGTCTTAAACATGTGTCTATACGTAAATATAATCCTATGACTATTTCTTCATATAAATCACAGTCTTTTTTATGAAATACACACTGTTTCATCGCATAATTAATTGTTTCTTTTGTTAAATTTTCCGGAGTTGAACAAAACGCGTAAATTAAATCGTATATAGGATCTCCTAACACTGGTAAAGGATCAATTACACCGTGCAGTTTATTCTCTTTAAATATAAAGTTATGAAATCCAAGATCACCATGCAATAAAAATGGCTGATTTATTCCAGCATCCCTATTTGCTAAATTAAGAACCGTTCTATACTCTTCTTCACTTATGTAACGTCTTACATTTTCATGAGCTTCTATCACATTTGTTGTTAAAAATTCACTCCAAGATTGAAGCAGATTTTCTTTCCATCCCCAGCCATCAACCTCTGTAGCCACTTCATACTTATTGATAACTTCCTTTACAAGTTTACAAAGAACACTCCGTTTATGGCCTAGTTTGCAAGACGTTGTGCCCTCAAGGAATGAGTAAACAATATAGCGATTTAAAGGTTCCTTATATAAAAGCTTTGGAAATAATTCGTCCTTTTTATAAAACTGAAGAAAATAAGCTTCTTCACGTATGACATCCGATTCATTCAACTTTACAACGTATTGTTCATCCAACAAATATACAGTACTTGTCGTTCCCCCGTTTAATGCTTTTACGCTATTTGGATAATGTGAAATAACTTTTTCCTTAATTAGTTGTGCAGTGATTATTGAAATTTCCATTCTCTCACCCTTTAATTCGGAAGATTCCCTTAATTTAAAAGACAAATTTACTATTATTTGACAAACGTGAGGGGAATCCTGCCAACCATCCTAATATAGCAAACAACAATTTTATTTTATTACAATGGCTTTCTTCAATATTCCATCATATAGTTCATTCCATTTATGGTAATGTGATGTGATTTCATCACTCTAAATGCTCTTCATATACTCTAATAATTTCTATTGCCGGGTCTCTGTCTTGTAATTTATGAGCCAAACTTTCTACACCAAACACTTCTGTAAAAGTATGACTGCCTACAATTAAATTAATCCCTTTAAATTTCGCATGTTGCACTGTATATAATGTTTTTTCACCTGTTATGTACGTGTCACATCCTTTTTCTAATGCACGTTCAATTAAATTTGTATTGTTTCCTGCACCGGTTAAAATCGCAATCCGTTTTACTGGTTTATCATGATTTCTCCAGCTCTTCACTTTCTCTTCCATTTTTTCTTCCAGTTTTCCAACTAAGTTTGAAAAAGGAATCGCTTCTTTATATTCTCCTATTCCCGGTAGTTCTTCTTCCTCATACGTGGAATATTCTAGTATTGTATCTATCCCAATTCCGTTAAATAACGACGTACACGTGCCAAACTTTACAAAATCTAACGGCAAATGAATCCAAAAATGATTCATTTCATATTGCTTCAATTTCTCAATACAAGCCTTTTCCATACCAAATAAAAAACTCCACGGCGCATGATATGTAACTATCATATCGACTCCATTTTTATACGCTTCTTCAATCGTCTCTAATGTCAGATTTGTTGTGTAACCGATTTTGTGAAATTCATCTTTACTTATATGAGTAAAACCATATTCATCATCGCCATATTTGTGAAGATGCTCTTCAAATAATGATGTTATCTGTTCGTTAAACTGCGTTATATTCATTTTATTTCTCCTTTCATTTACTTTTATATTTCAAAAATAAGGAAATACTAAATAACAACGTTACATACATATAGGAGGACACCATGAAACCTGAATTTTTAAAAGCTGTACATGATGCTATCGGAAATGTCGAACACATTCATATAGAAGAAAGCGGTGCTGACAGCTTACTTATCCATCATGATGATGCACAGCAGTTACAACAAGTTGCTGTGGCGTTAGAAAATAATAATTTCCGCTCCGCTTTAAGAACAACCGGAAATGCTTCGTACATTGAAGTATTGAACAGATAATGAAAGTCCGGATGTATTCCGGGCTTTCTTTTTTATCTTGCTATTCACCGGGCAGTAAAACCCCCACTGATTAAAGTTTCACTTTATATTGAAACTTCAAACTCTTTCACATACACCGCTGTTCCAGCAATATCTATTTGTAACTTCTCGTTTTCTATCTCTTTCGTTACATAAACAGTTACACGACCATCTTTATTTATTTCCTGTCCTTGCTCAACGATTAAATCCAATTCATGTTCAAAATCTTTCTCTAAATACTCCGCATAATACGCTCCCATTACACCTGAAGCTGTTCCTGTCACTGGATCTTCAATCGTCCCAGCGTAAGCTGATGAAAAATGACGGCCGTGCATTTGTGCTAGTTCATCATAAGTTTCTAGACAAATTGGGTGAATAGAAGCATTAGGTATTTCTTTTAATACTGATGGAAATGCAGCATTATTAGGTTTCATTCTCTCGCATGCATTAAGATTTTTAATCGGTACAATTACAGTCCAATTACCAGTACTTCCATATACAATCGGTAAACTTACATCTAAATCATTTATTTCTAAACCAATACTATGAGCTAATTTTTCTTTTGAACCTGTAAATTCTTTAAACTGAGGTGCTGCCTGTCTCATTTTAATAAAGGTTTCTCCATTTTTATTTACACCTATTTGTATCGGTAAAATCCCAGCCTTCGTTTCAATCGTAAGGTTACTTTTCTCTTCTAATAAACCTTTTTCGCGCAAAGCATATATCGTCCCTACTGTCCCATGACCACATAAATCCATTTCAAAACCAGGTGTAAAATAACGCATTCTTATATCTCCTACTTCTGAAGAAAGAACAAAAGTTGTTTCGTTATATCCAACTTTTTCAGCAATAATTTGCATTTTCTCTTCCGTTAATCCATCTGCTTCTAATACAATACCTGCTGGATTTCCCTTATTTGGTTTATTCGTAAATGCGTCGTAATGAAATACGTTTATAGTCTTCATTTTCTTTTCTCCTTATTTGTTCATTTCTTTATTTTTATAATAAATAAGAAAATCCATCCACTTACCATTCTCTAAAGAAAACGCCTCTCTCTCGCATTCAAAAGAAAAACCTGATCGTTCCGCAAGACGAACGGATGGCTCATTATCAACATGTATATGTAATTCAATTCTATGAAAATGAAGACTATTATAAAATAACGATAACGCAGCTTTCACGCTTTCTATGCCATATCCATTTTTCCAGTATTGATTATGTATGGAATACCCCATCATCGCCCATTGGTAATCCATTCGTAAAATTTTTATCAGCTCTAGCTTTCCAATATTAGCTCCGTCTTCTTTACGAAAAATGCCTAATACATACATCTCATCTCTATGTGCTGCTTCATCAAAACCTCTTATCCATTCCGTGAACCATGCTTTTGTTGATGATACCAGAACTTGATAGCCATCGTCATATTTATACTGCGATGGCAGTCTCTTATTAAATCCATCTAACCAACTTTCGTAATCATCTTTTTGAAATGGACGGATAATGAGTCTATCCGTCTCTACTTCTAATAACGGTAGCTTCATTTAATTTCATCCCTCGAATTATTAATTGAATATTCTTTATTATCTTACACGAAATACAAAATCTAGTAAATTATTATGTTTTTGATACATAAAAACCCAGTCATGCTTTATACATAACTGGGTTCTCCATCGTTTCATAATTTTCTATTTCATAAGAACTACATCTCGTAATTCCCTCTTCAACACTTTTCCTAAAGCATTTTTCGGTAATTCTTCTATGAATACCACTTCTGGTATTTTGTAACTGGCTAATTTCTCCTTACAATACTGAGTAATACTTTCTTCTGTTAATGTTGTTTCGCCATCCTTCACAATGTAAGCTCTTGGAACTTCTCCCCAAAAGTCATCTGGAACTCCAACTACTGCAACTTCTAAAACACCATGTAGTTCATGAATAACATCTTCTACTTGATCTGGATATACATTGTCACCACCGCGTATGATAACATCTTTATATCTTCCCATAATATGTAGGAATCCGTCGTCATCTATCATGCCAGCATCACCCATGTTAAACCAATTATCTTTCACTACCTTCTTTGTCGCCTTTTCATTATTCCAATATCCTTTAAACATGTATGGACTTCTTACATGAATCTCTCCGACTTCATTTGTTGTTAGTTCATCACCTGTTTCTGGATGAACAATTTTCACCTCTACATGTTTCAGTGTTTTTCCTACAGAAGACATCTTTTCTTTTCCCATCATTGGATGCCATGAGGTTACAACCCAACCTTCTGTACTGCCATAGCCTTGCACCATATATATTCCTTTTTCCATATATTTTTGAATGAGTGTTTCTGGCACTTTTGTACCACCGCTTTGTGCTACTTTAAAGGTTGAAATGTTACGTTCTTTTTTATTTAGCTCATCAAGCATGTAACTATAAACAGCTGGGAACGCAAGCATCGTAGTAATTTTCTCTTCTTCAATCTTATCCCAAATAATAGCAGGATTCGAATCAGCTAAGAAAATCATCGTAACGCCATGATAAATACAATTTAAAATAGAAAGCACGCCACTCATATGGAACAATGGATGCACGGATAAAAAACGTTCACCTGCTGGGATTTCTCTTTGGCCCGCAATTTCAGCAAAATAATGATGCAAGTTTTTATGTCCAATTACACATGCTTTCGCCTGTCCAGTCGTTCCTGAAGTAAATAAGTAAATGGCATCGTCTTCTTCATGAACTTCTACGTTCGGTTCTGACGTTGGCTGTTTTTGCAACTCTAATTCAAATGAACCAAAGCCTTCTTTTGTCGTTTGAATTACATAAGGGATTTCTTTAACAGCATCAATCTTTAATAATACTTCACTAAATTCTTCATCAATAACTAATACTTTTAATTTCGCTTCTTTTACAATCGTTTCTAATTCATAAGCAGTAAGCTGATGATTTAGCGGAATACATACCGCTCCAATTTTTAAACTTGCCATCATAACGCTTGGAAACGGGTGATTATTTTTGCATAGTATTCCTATACGGTCTCCTCTTTGCACACCATTATGTAACAAATAATGTGCAAGCTGATTTACTCGTTCATTATACTGCTGAAACGAATACCTTTTCTCTCCGCCTACAAGCGCTTCCAAATTTGGTGATTGCATTGCTCTTTTTTGTAATAATTTTTGCATCGTTCTCAAGTAAAACTCCCCTTTATATATGTTAGGTTTTTTATTTTACCAGATTAACTATTAATTTACTAAAGATTACACTTAGTGAATATAAGAAGAATATAAAATAGCCATTTACTTCACAAGTAAATGGCTATTTTTCATTATATATTAGAATACTTCTTGTTCATCACATATTGCACATATTCAGGTGCACTTTTATCAATCTCTTCATCACTTAGTTTATATTCTGCACCATATAAATAAAAGGAAGGTATAAATTCCATACCTGTATATAAGCATGTAGCTTGGAATGGTTTCGTCAACTCATCCATTGTAATCCCACTATTTTCATAGTCTTTTTCTAATCCACCTATAGAAATAGCTACACCAAATTCTTTTCCCTTCACTTTATCTCCTTGTGATCCGTATGCAAACCCATATGTTAATACATCATCGAACCATTTTTTCAATAAAGGTGGTGAGCTGTACCAGTAGAGAGGAAATTGAAATATATATCGGTCATGTTCTACTAACAGCTTTTGTTCCTCTTCCACATTAAACTCCCAATTCGGTGCCACTTTATACAATTCATGCACCGTAATTTCATCCGAATATTTCTCAAGTTCTTCAATCCATCTTTTATTAATTTTTGATTTTTCAATATCAGGATGTGCTACAATTACAAGTGTTTTCATCATTTTTCATCCCCTTTATAAATTATTCAACCCTTTACGTATTAGTATGAATGAGTCACATATAATTGAAAAGTACGTACTTTAAAGTGCTATAGGAACCTTAAAGTACCTGTGGAGGTGTTATATGAATCAAAATGATGACTGCCCAATTGCAACGACACTCGATGTAATCGGCGGAAAATGGAAAGTTCATATTTTATGTGTCTTAATAGATGGAAAAATGCGAACAAATGAAATCCGACGAGAAATTCCAAACATTACGCAAAAAGTTCTGACTCAACAACTTCGGCAACTTGAAGCTGATGGAATTATCCATCGTACTGTATATCAAGAAGTTCCACCAAAGGTTGAGTACACAATAAGCGAATATGGGAAATCTTTAATGCAAATTATGGATGAACTATGTGAATGGGGAAAAGATCATCAATTGAAAAGATTACATGACTAAAAAAACATTACCGTCTTTATTAAATCTTCTACATTCATATTAGTAGTTCAATATTTTTACTGAAATTTTATATTAGAGGGACTCCAACAACTCGTAATTTAGAACCCCAAATCTTTCAGAAATAAAAAACAATAACATTCATCTATAAATACTCTTTATAACAAAAGTATCTTATACTTTTCACCTTATATTTTGCTCGGACACTTTTTATTAATTGAACCGCATCCTAGTTGTTAGACATATAGTCAACAATTTGAGATGTGGTTTTATTAGTCGAATAACAGCTCTCATCAACTTTAATAATCATGACTGCAGACAAAATACTTTGCAAAGAGTTCCTGTACAAGGTGATTTTTCACATAGACTTACCAAATAGCATTTTTATAAAAAACTTCTCACATTTAAATTGGACAAGCATATTTTATTATATGAGGACTCCCTACTCATAGAAAACTACCTTTCTATTCTAAGAGCGCGCATATTTGTGTGCTCTTAAATTATTTACAATAAAATAAAGAGTTTATTAATTTTCTTAATTCACTATCGGAAAAGTACCCATAATAATATCTTTATATTTATCTATTTTTTTTTGATTTTTATAAAACTATATTATTTTGGAGTTGGTTAATACGTTACAAAAAACTGACCGTGTAATCATTATGGTCCCTCCATTTTCACAAGTGTTTGTTACATTTTACTCATCATCAGGAGCACTTCTTTCATCACAAGTCTTATCTAATACCTCTCCACACCCTGTATCAATGTATGCACTTAATGAAATTGAAAGCGAATTATTTGAAGTCGAGTTAAAACCACTACTACTTCATTAAAACTACGAATAGCGGAAAGACCTTTACAACTCCCATATGGAACTACAGCAGTAGCATTTTTAGCAAAAATAGCACAAGCAGAAGAAGCTGCAGAAACGATATATAGCTTTAACTACACACTTACTATGTAGACTTCTCCTAGGAACTTCATTTTAGTTTCCGAAGAAACTAAAATGAAGTATAATTATATATGTACAATAGATACCATTAATCTATTTACAATTTTTCACATTAGCTCTTAAACAATTAAATAAATGGAGGGCATGATATGGACAATTATTATGATGTAGCGGTAGTTGGTGGTGGTCCAGTTGGACTTATGGCAGCATGTGAATTAGCTATCCAAGGCGTAAAAGTTGTTGTTTTAGAGAGAAGATTAGACCGGGTACGAAATTCTAGAGCACTCACACTACACCCTCGTTCCTTAGAATTGATGGCTATGAGAGGTATTGCAGATAGATTTTTAGCTAGAGGACAGAAATTAAATACAAGTCATTTTGCTGCCTTAGATACAAGATTAAACTTTAAAAATTTAAATACTGATTTTCCGTATACACTTTTTATTCCCCAATCTATTACAGAAGAAATATTAGAAGAACATGCATTAGAATTAGGCGTAGTCATTAAACGCGGGCATACTCTGAAAGACTTAAAACAATATGAAACATTCGTACAACTAGAAATAGAACAAAGAGAAACAATATATAAAATAGAAGTTCCATATGTAATAGGAGCTGATGGAGCAAGAAGTATAGTTCGTGAATTATCAAATATACCGTTTAATGGAACAAACACAACAACTACCGCTATATTAGGTGATGTTATTTTAGAAGATATACCAGATAATCCATTTTTATCTACTTCTAATATAAATGGGATATTAATGATGGTACCTATTACACCTGATGTATTTCGTTTTGCAATTATTGACCCTAAGAATCAGACAATACCTGTTCATGTTGCTGTTACAGAAAAAGAGTTTATAGATAGTATTTATAGTATTACAGGTAAACATCTTCAAATTAAGAGCACAATATGGCTTTCTCGTTTTGGCAATGCAACCAAACTAGCAAATACTTATCAACATAAGCGTGTATTCTTAGCTGGGGATGCAGCACATATTCATTTCCCTGCTGGAGGACAAGGTTTGAATGTAGGTCTACAAGATGCTTTTAATATAGGATGGAAATTAGGACTCGCAATAAAACAAAAAAAATATGAAAGCCTATTAGAAAGTTATCATATTGAAAGACATGCTGTGGGAAAACAATTTTTCAAGGAAGTACAAGCGCAAGAACAATTAATGATAAACTTTTCAAACGCAGGAATGGAATTGAGGGATTTATTTTCGTACCTACTTACATACCCCGAGATAAATCAAGATTTATCTGAAAGAGTAAGTGGCTTAGGGATAATGTATTCGTCGATGCACGATATAGAAAGGCATCCATTGATAGGAAAAAGATATACAAACCTCACTATTTCTTCTCTAAATAAGAAAAGTTATAAACTCTTTGAATTAATGCAGGATGGTAAATTTATTTTATTAATACACCCTACTTATATAGATAAGATAAATAAAATAAATATTGATTCACACATAAAGGTGATAATAGGAGAAATACAAGATTCCAAGTTAAAAAATATAGATACCGTTTTGATTCGACCGGATGGTCACATAGCCACCATTGAGTATACCAAGATAGATAACTGCGAATAGTCCGGAAAAATAATCATCCATTGTATTAGTGATACAAAATAAGTTCACTTTTATAAAACGAAAAGAATCCTATTTATTTAGGACTCTTTTCGTTTTGCCCATCTCACTATTTATAAAAACATATCTACAAGGGAAGAAACACTATATTTACAGTTAACTATAAAATCCCGTTCCAAAGGACTACCCAAAACTCCTCACCTATATACTCCCATGATCAAAAATATTTGTCTCTATTTCATATAAAGTATGAAAAGCATCCATAAAGATAAAGCACCAAGGATAGCAAGCACTATACGAGTAGATAGTACTCTTACTTCAAAATCGGTTTTCTTGGATGGTTCAGGATATGCAATTACATAAATCCCTTTTAATAGTGCGAGCCATGCAATAAGTGTAATGAGTCCCTGCCAATTAAGTGTCCAAACATTATGTAAGATAACAGTACCTAACCCGAGGAAAATTGATAGAAAGCCATACATAATTCCAAATCCTCTGTCTTCTACCACTAATTTTTTCAGTTCACGTAGTATAGATGGTCGTACAAAAAGTATTCCTGAGATGATAACCGTTATCCACCCCCAAAAAAATCCTAAAAAAAGGCTTACCTCCATTGTTACTCCACTCCTTTCAATTACATTTATATTTCAGTTATTTTCCCTTTAGTATTAGATCTATAGATAAAAAACTAAAAATGTAACTTTGGAGTAAAGTCGTACTCTTTATAAAATATTTCATGTGTACATAAATAATCCTTCACCTTACTAATTTTTAATAAAATAAGCTAATTAAGAAGTATAACAAATTAATAACCACCCTACATACAACTTATGTTAGTAAGAAAATCACATGCACTTATACATATTACTTTTGTATAAAATCTTAAAAATTGTAGTCAAAGAATTACTTTTGCATCCTCTTCTTAATGTCTAGACAATCAGTATTTAAACTAAACATGCTAATATTGATTTTGTGCGATTGTCCGTTACCTCATAATAAATTTCTAATCCTTTCCGAGTACCTGTAACCATTTTAGCAGCTTTTAGTTTAGATAAATGTTGACTAATTGTACTTTGAGGCATTTGTAAATCCCCATACATTGTTGTTACATTAGTAGGGCCTTTTGCAAGCATTATTTTTACTAAAGATAGACGAACGGGATGCGCCAATACCTTTAACACCTCAGCAATTTCTTGAAACATTTCTTTTTTTTCTCTCATCTTATTTCTCCCCTTTTATATACATATTTATGTTATCCATATATATAATTCGAAGGTATATGCGTTTTTATGTCCGTCATTTTAAAAAAATATAAAAAAACTTTAATCCGAAACTAAAGGAGAATCTTAACATAATGTCTCACCACTACTCTATATTCAACTTACTAAAATCAATAAAAAAAGAGCAGATAGTCTGCTCTCTTATGATGCCTCCTTATGTTCCGTGGAATGTTTAACACTCCCCATTCTCTTTAGTTTATTCCATCCTACCGCTACTCCTCGAAGCGATGAACATATAGATTTAATGACAACATAAGTCATAAATTGACGATAAATAAAGCGTTGTAAAATTAACCACACTAACGGTTTAGGGTTCTCTTCCTCTAATTTAAATGCAAACAGAGATGCGAGCAGATCTAATAAAAAGAATACAAAATAAAATCCTAAAACTTTTAGCGGATCGCTACCAAATAGCCCCATGATCATTAATATATCCGCTAAAGGAGCAATGAATTGCAGAACATATTGGAATAACCACATGTTAGGCAATACAATAAACCCTAATGTTTTATGTTTTGAATTACACAAAGCTTTTCGATGTTTCCAAAGACATTGGAGCGTACCATATGACCAACGATACCGCTGTTTAATAAGACTTTTCACATCTTCAGGTGATTCCGTAAAAGCATACGCTTTTTCTTCATATACAATTCTATGCCCTTGACGTAAAAATGTAATAGTAAGATCCGTATCTTCTGCTAATGTATCTTCGCTTAAATATCCAGATTCAACTACATTCTTCTTGCGCCACGCCCCAATAGCTCCTGGAACAACTGTAATACAATTTAACTCATCAAAAGCTCTACGTTCTAAATTAAACCCTGTAATATACTCAACATGTTGCCAAGTAGTTAACAAATTTCGTCTATTCCCCACTTTAACATTACCTGAAACTGCTGCTACATTCTGATCTTCAAAGTGTCTAATCATTAGAGAAATGGCGTCTTGCGCAATAATAGTGTCCGCATCTAAAGTAACAATGATTTCTCCTCGCGATTGTTGAAACGCTAGGTTCATTGCCGATGATTTCCCGCCGTTTTCTTTCTGAATGAAACGAACTTTAGAGTGTTTATAAAATGTTTCTTTCATTACTTTTGACGTATCATCTGTCGATCCGTCATCCACAACAATAACTTCAAATTCTCTATAATTACTATCCAAAATTGAGCGAATCGTCTTAGCTATCACCTTTTCTTCATTATATGCCGCTATGACAACACTAACAAAAGGTTGATATGACGAATTAATATAGCGAGATAGCGTTTTTCTTTTCTGCTTCCATGCAAAATAAATTAAGAATAAGAATCGAAAAATCCCTAATCCAATAGCAACATAAAAAATAGTTGTTAATATATGTTTAAAGTATCCTGCCCCTGAAAAGACAGCTTTATTGTAAAGTAAATATTGCTTCCCCTCTGAAGAAACAGGAGGCATAATTTCCTCTCGTTCTTTATTCATTAAATCCGAGATTGTTACAAAACTATATCCATGCTTTCTTAGGTCTTTAATAATGATTGGGAGCGCCTCTACTGTATGGGTACGATTCCCTCCCGCATCATGAAGAAGAATAATATTTCCCTCTCCCTTATAAACGGGATTAAGAGCACGCTTTACTAATTCATTTGTTGATGGTGTTGCCCAGTCTTCGGGATCCACTTTTTCTGCTACCATTGTATAGTTCATATTTTGTGCCCGTAAAATAGGCACTATTTCATTTGAGGAATCCGGGTTAGCATCCGCTTCGTATGGTGGCCTAAACAAAACTGTAGAATGCCCAGTTATTTCCTGGATCAGACGTTGCGTCGTATTAAGTTCTACTTTTGTTCGTAGTAAAGACGTATCAGCTACGTTAGGATGCTTGAAAGTATGATTGCCAATTTCATGCCCTTCATCGTATATTCTTTTTACAATACTAGGATTTAGTTGTGCGTTTTCACCAAGAACAAAAAAAGCAGCTTTTATTTTATTCTCTTTTAATATATTTAAAATTTCTGGCGTATATTTCGGGTCTGGTCCATCATCAAATGTTAATACTACTTGTTTCCCTTTCGGTTTTCCATATCGTTGCACTTCGTATGCAGATGGTAAGGATTGATATACTTCATCTGTAAGATAACCATCTTTGCCTACTTTAAAATCTCTCAATCCATTTTTTCTTTCATTCTCAATCTGTAAAATTTCACCTTGTCCAGAATAATTTACTTCATCTAAACTATTGATTTTATGTAATACATTAGGATTTTTTTGTGCCTCAATAGGATTTTTTAAAACTTTCCATATTGTAGGATCTTCTGCTCCCAATCTCCATAACGCAAACCCCTTTGCATTGTTGTCCATTGCGATTTTCACTTGATTATAGAGAGTAACACCGTCTAAGAACCATGCAGTATGTTCTTTCTCTCCTGTTTTATATCTAAAATAAGGATTTCCACTCATGTTATCCCATTGAATTTTCATATTTGAATCATGAGCCATTGCCATAACTTCTGAGAAAGTTAAAGACTTCGCAGCTTCTTTACTATTCACTTCCCAATCATATCCATAGTTACCGAAAGCAACTATAAGCTTATTAGACGGAATATTCAGTTCTTTTAATGTATGTTGGAACCATTTATTTGAAGCAATTGGTCCTGGTTCCCCGGCTCCATAGTGCTCATCGTACATCATTACAATCATTCGATCTATTATTTTTGCTAACGCACTATAATCAAAAGCCTTATCATTAGCTGGAACATCTTGTGTAACGAGCAAATCATGTTCATGAAATTCCGTAGTAAGTTCTTTCATAAAATTTGTTAAGTTTTCTCTATCACTTTCAGGTACGGCCTCAAAGTCAATATTAATACCTGAAAACTGATTCTTTTTAACTTGGCTTACTAAATCATTAATAAATTTCGTCTTCACATCATTCGGCGAATTCAGTAACTTATGGATAAGCTCACTATCAGGGCCAGAAGCTTTTTCTGTATAGTTAGTAAGTAACGGCATAATTTTCACATGATTTTTTTTTGCTAGTTTTACTATCTCAGGTTTTATCTCACTTCTAATCGTTAAATCTTCTTTTAAATGATACCATTCTGGTACTAACGTGGTTAATGAATCGATATTTTCTTTTAAAGAAGCGGTACTATTTTCATCCCAGTTTACATAAAAACCATACACTTCTTTAGGTTGTTTACTATCCTTCGGCGGATTTACCAAATTTTCATTATCCTTCGTTCCGGTATTTGGGTTAAATTCTTCCTTCTTTAGCTGCTGATCACTAAGTTTTTGATTAATTGGTACCAGTTTAGTATCTTGTTGTACAGCGGTATTCATATTTGGAATTTCTGGTGTTGAAAAAATACTTTGAAAGAAAAAATAAAATACAACACTTACACTAACTATTGAGATACATAGAAACCAAATAAAGGCTATGTTTCTCCTTCCTTTCGGATCATAAAAAACAGGTTTTTCTTTATCTTTCTCTTGTTGAATGTTTTTCTCCATTATATTTTTCACATACTCCTTCTTAATAGAACTATAGAATAATAAAGTGCAACTTTAATCAGCCCTCACCAATTGGGCATTTACAAGCAGCCCAACTCCCACCTAACTTCTTTGCCCAAGCCAAATTTTGAGATGGGAGTTTTACTGCCCACAATAGCGAGAGAAATCCTTTTAGCTTTGAAATGAATCTCTCACTTCCATATTCTATTGATTCTTCTTTTCATTCCCTTGCTGGTGGCCTCTATTTTCTTGTTGAGA
>NZ_JAKUFY010000103.1:0-19962 GCF_022663675.1 Bacillus cereus group sp. BfR-BA-01355 | reverse complement strand
AACGCGCAGGCGCGGAAGAAGTTGTTGAGGTTAATCCAATTTCTTTTTACGAGCAAAACTTCGGATTCGTTACACCTTTTATCGCAGATGGTATTTATGCTTGGATTGATGATTTAAATGCAGAGCTAGTTATTAAGGCTATGGAGATTGCTTTAGAGAAAAATACGAGAAACATGTCTTACGTAAATACCATTTTAAGAGATTGGCATCTTAAAGGCTTTAAAACAGTAACTGATGTTGAGGCAGCTGATAAAGCATTTCGTGCTCAGCGATTAACAAAACCTCAGCAACAGACACAAGCACCTTATCAACAAAAAGGCTTATCGGAAACTACTAAAAACGTAATACAGCAGCAACAAGCATGGGAGCAGAACATTCCAACAGAAGAGGAACTTGCAGTACTTAACCAACAGAATGCGTGGTTGGCCAAATGAGTAACGATATGATTCGCAATGTAGAAGCTGAACAAAGTGTTTTAGGTAGCATTATCCAAGAAGGCGATTTAATTAAAGATTGTCAGCTAAAGGTAAAACAGTTTTCTTTACCAACGCACCAAGTGATTTTCAAGGCAATGAGAGAATTAGAGGATGCTGAGGTCCCGATAGATCTTGTTGCTCTCATTGGAAAATTCGATGAAAGCTTTATGCATCAAATTGGAGGAATCGAATTCTTTGTAAACCTGACAGAAGTTGTAACAACAATTAAGAACTTCTCGTATCACGAAGGTTTAGTGATTGAAGCTTGGAAGATGAGACATGCTCAAGAGGTTGCTGGTAACTTATATAACCGCCTTCAGCAAGATAGGGATATGAGTGCTATTAGTACATCAATTGATGAATTAAGCGCCATTGAAGAAACGGGTTACTCAGATGAATTTAACTTGAAAGATACGCTTGTTGATTTGTATAAGAACATGCAAATTGATGTAGGAGATTTAACTGGTATTCCTACTGGTTATGACGACTTGAATAGAATGACAGCAGGGTTACAAGAAGGTGATTTAATTATTGTCGGTGCCCGTCCTTCGATGGGGAAAACGGCATTTGTATTAAACATCGCTTTTCATGCAGCAAGTGCTCATACAGCAACAGGAATCTTTTCACTAGAGATGGGAGAAGAGCAGTTACTTAAACGTATGATTTCAAGTACTGGAAATATAGATGCTACAAAATTAAAGAATCCTAAGAAGCTATGTAATTTAAAAGATTGGGAAAAGATTAGTCAAGCGATGGGATTAATTAATGATTTGCCATTAGAAATTTACGATAAAGCAAATGTCACGATGCAAGAGATTTACGCTAAAACTAGGAAACTAAAGCGTAAGTACCCTGATAAAAAGGTTTTAATTGCAATTGATTATTTGCAGCTTATTGTAGGGGATCCAAAGCATAGAGGGAACCGCATGCAAGAAATCGGTGAGATTAGTCGTAAGTTAAAACTGATGGCAAGAGAGCTAAATGTATGTGTAGTTGCATTATCACAGTTAAGTCGTGCTGTTGAGAGTAGGCAAGATAAGAGACCATTGCTATCAGATTTACGTGAAAATGGCCAAATTGAGCAAGATGCGGATTTAATCGCATTCTTATACCGTGAAGATTACTATGACCGCGAGACAGAAAATAAAAACATAACGGAAATTATTTTAGCGAAACAAAGGAACGGTCCCGTTGGTGTTGTTGAACTAGCATTCATTAAAGAATTTAGTAAGTTTGTAAATTTAGAGAGAAAGTTCAATCATCAACAGGAGGCTTAATCATGTTGTTACGTCAGGAAGTAGAACGTAGAAAATTAATAATCATTCGTAAATTATTGGGATTAGGATTAGCTGAAATTAACGGACAAACATTAGATCAATTAACGTTAACGCAGCTTGAAGGAATTTTAATTGCAAGCTTGCAGGTATTGGAGGGGAAAAACAATGCCAAAGCAATTAACAATTTTTGACGTGGAGCCAGTTGTATCATTTGATCCTAAGAAAGCTCATATCCAATGTTTGAATTCAAGATTACGGTATACAGATGTGGTGGTGCAAATACCACGTCAAGCCAAAGCAATAGATGAATTAAAACCAACGACAGCGCCTGATGAGAGGTATGAGTTATTTGAAGAATACACAATTGGAATTTGGCGTTACAAACGAGCGGAGGATAAGCAATTTGTATGGGAAGAGGCAGAAGAAATGTGTAAACGAGCAAGGGATGAGAAAAGGCCGATTCCAATACGGCTCCATTTATCAATTGCACAACCATTTGTTCCAGAAAATGTTGTGCAATATCTATAGACAAATAAAAAAAGCTGAGATCACTCTCAACTTACTCCGACAAAGTAATTATAACATATGGGAGTGATCTTGGTGGGAATTAGAAAAGAAAATCTTGTTGAAATGACAGCAGAAATAGATTTGAAGATAAACGGAATATATGTAGTTAAAAATGGTCAAGTCCAATTAATAGAACCACCTCAAGGTGGATTTGGTGAACAATCATTTATATATCAAAGCGGAAAAGTAATTCGTATGGAAGAGCGAAAAACACAGTTACTTTAATAAAATTTGAATTTTATTAAAAAGGGGAAATGAGAAATGGCTATTGAAGCGCGAGGAAGGTCAGTTATAGAGAAATTTATTGATTAGCAGGAGTAAACATTTGAAAATATCATGCCTTCTCCTGCTAAATTTAAATAGGCTAGTGTGTTTCTAGTTCGTTTAAAGAAAATCTCTTTAAACTTAGTTTCCTCTCTTCACTTATGTTAGTGTTAAGACGTATTCGGTTAGCACTGCTTAGAGCTGCCAAGTTGAATTGTGTTTTGTATGAAACAGTTAGAGTAAATAAATTGATAATACTATCTGTAACTCTTATAGCATGATTAATTTCCTCAGAGTAATCATCAGTAAATTTGTTTAGAGTAGTACTTAAATCATACCTTGTATTGGTATGGTTATGAATTTTTTTTGAGTATTCACCATATATTTGTGTTAGTTCAATAATCTCAGGTTTTATTGGTAAATTTGAAGCGTGCGATTTTAGTTCGGACTTTAAGTGTCTGAATGCTGTTCGAGAAACTTGTTCTTCTTCAACCTCTGTATAAGTTAAAGAATAGATGAATTTTAGTAAAGCTTCTGAAGCAACTCGAATATTAAATCTGGCGAAACCGCTAAAATTAACGGGTACAGTAATAAGCAAAGAATTAATCGCTTCTTTATACTCATGTAAAAAACGTAATTTATAATTAAGACACCTATCAGAAAAAAAATTAACAAATGTATCAACAAGTATTAGATTTTCATGTACAAATGTATATAATTTTATTAATTCATATTTATATGTATCTTGCAGCCAAATTGTATTAGGGAACTTATCCGAAACAAAAGATAAATATTCTGGAAGTCCTCTAGGGTTATCGAGTTCCTTTGAGATGGTTGTCATAATTATATTCTCCTGTTATATTTCTCGGCGATTGTTTTTACATAGTTTTCAGTTTCTCTTTTTGGTCTGGACTTTTCAGCGATAAAAGAATACTCAAATTTGTTAGCAATGTATTCAATAAGATTATCTCTGAAAGCTTCTAAATCTTGCATTTCTCTTTTTTCTATCTCTCTAATAATTCTAGACACAACAACTGTTCGACTAGCATACACGTAATCTCGGAACTCCAGACCCATGGCTGTAATAAAGTCAATTAATTCTTTATTACTAGGGAATATATCCTTTGATAGAATTATTTCGGAACTATATCCATATAAATATATTCTAAGAGTACCCTCGTTTTTTATGTTTTTTAGAGAGACAATTTTATTAAAGAGTAGTTTATTTTCCTTCAAGTTCCTCAATCCTTTCAACAAACTCTTCATTTAAAGAATCAATAATTTGTAAGAGACTCGTATCTGATCTATCAGATGTAAAAGTAGATAGAGGGCTGTTAATTAATTTAGGATAATATTTAAACTCCTGTTCAAAGACATAAACATCTTTTTCGCTAGCGAAATCTCTAATATCTTTTACAGTACCTTTTGCGCCCCCGTTGTCTTCTACCATGGTTAAAACAACACCTAAACATTGAAGATTGCGGCCGGCCATAATTACAGATTGATCCTCGGTAATAAATGTTTCTACTACATCTAATAATAAAGTAAGACCTAATATAGAGTAAAGGTCTGGTCTAGCAGGTACTAAATAATAGTCAGATGCCATTAAGGCTGAACTTGTATAAAATGAATATGTAGGTGGACAATCTATAAAGATATAGTGATATTTGTCTTTTAAATTCCAACCATTAATAAGGTGAAGAAGGCGTTGTTCATATTTACTATTGGACTCTCTTTCCATGAATACAGTAGTTAAGTCTCCTGGCAAAAGATGAAGGTGAGGACTTAGTTCTTTAATGATGTCTTCTTTTTTTACATCAACTAATTTAGGTTCATAAAGGTTATGAATTGATGGTAATCCTGGAATTCTTTTTTTATCCTTATCGAATGTTTCAACGTTATATTTTTCGAAGAGAGATTGTGTACAATTAGATTGAGGGTCAATATCAATTACTAGTACATCTTCGCCTCTATTGGCTATATAATAGGCAAGTTCTTTACATAAGGTAGTTTTGCCAACGCCACCCTTCATGTTAAGAAAGGATATAACTTTCCCATTTTTATTCGTAGTTGTATCGCTTGACATGTTATCCCATCCTTTTGAGTAAATTTATATATTTTAAAGGGATTATAGCAAATTTATGACGTTAACAATGTCGAATATAGTCGAATGTTAATCGTTTATTATTTTTTATATTTTGTTTTAAGGATATTCGAAGTGCAAGAAGAGGAAAACAAAATAAAATAATCCTTTGCTAATAAAAAGTTACTAAAATATGAGAAAATGATATAATAATATCAATTAAACATTTAGTCCTACTGGAAGAACCAGCGGACATCAAACTATAAGAGCATTAGTGATATTGCTCTATAGTTTGGTGTCCGCTTTTTTGTTTTTATTAACAAAATATATAAGGGGTGTTTTTATATATGACGCAATTAACTTTCTTACCTAAAATTGATCGCAAAGCAACGCAGATTCGTGTAGAAGAGATTCTTGAAAATGTTCGTATTTATAGGCAATTTGGGATGATTAGACATGAGATGAAGGTTACAGCATCTAGCGAGGTAAGATATCACGGTCCAACAAATATAGTAGGGAAGCCAGCTGAAGATGTTGCTTTAGCAAATGTTGCTATGAGTGAAAGGGAAGTGAAACTACAGCGTTTATCTTTCCAAATTGATAAGGCATTAAGTCGTTTTAGTAAAAACCAGAGGGATATTATTGTAAAACGATATTTAGAAGATGAAGAGGTTTTTGATTACATGGTTTATAACGAAATTGGTATGAGTGAGCGTACGTATAGACGAAATAAATCTAATGCTTTTTATAAACTAGCTTTTGCTCTTAGATTAGAAGTATATGAGGCAGAAGAAGCTGGAGGTAATGAATAATGAATTTTGTTCAACCAATACGTGATCCAGAGCAAATACAGCAGTTAAAAGAGTATTTTAAGGGAAAGAGCTTACGTAATTACATTCTCTTCATTATGGGTATTAATACAGGTCTCAGAATCTCAGATATTTTGAAATTGAAAGTAGGGGATGTTAAAGGCAGTCATATATCTATGCGGGAAAAGAAAACAGGGAAACAGAAACGAATACAAATTACTGCAGCACTGAAAAGAGAACTTAAATGGTTTCTTATAGAAAGAGAAGACAATGAGTATTTATTACAAAGCAGACAAGGTAAGAATCGTCCAATTGGTCGTAGCATGGCATATAAGATATTAAGCGGAGCAGCGGCAGAGTTCGGATTAGATGAAATAGGAACACATACGTTAAGAAAAACATACGGGTATCACATGTACATGCAAACAAAAAACATAGCATTACTCATGGAGATATTCAATCACTCGTCAGAGAAGGTCACGTTACGTTATATAGGTGTAAACCAAGATGCAATGGATAAAGCAATGACTAGGTTTAAAATCTAAGCATTGCTTATTTCTTTTTAAATCTAGGAGTATCGCAGCATTTTGGGAAAAAACTAGGCTAAGAGTATGCAAGATTTTATACAGTTCTAGTAACAAACAAGAACCCTAAAACAGCGCTAGGATAGGAATGTATAAAAAAATGCATAGATCCATAGAACAAAAAAGCAGGTTCCTTGGTGAGAGTACGGTTTTCTCCCTTTTCCTTGCTGCCGATAATGAGACGTTATGTTAACCTCACATGAATACAGTATACAAGAATCCGCAAACATTTATAAATAGCTATTAATTTTTTTATTTCTTCATTAAAGTATGTTTTGTTACATAAAAATTAGAATATAAAACCATAATCTGTTCTTAACAAGAAACATAACCACTAATATGCATATCCAATTCAACTTCTTATAAACAAAGGATAGATCAACATCTTACGAAAAAATCATCTTATTAGGAGGAATCTTATGGCTTACCTCTCTCTAGAATCTGTAAACTCTCAAAATAGGTTCATTCGTCATCAGAACTTTCTTGGGGAACTTACCCCAGTCCAAAGTGAGTTAGACCGAAATGATGCCACATTTGATTGGTGGGGTGATTGGAGGTATGGAGCGGAAGGAAAACTTAGATCCATTAACTTTCCAAATTATTACCTGCGACATCAAAACTTCCGTCTCAAGCTTCACGAGATCATTTATCCATTCGGCGGCCCGCCGACACCAGAGGTGCAACTAGCAATTTTAGACTCAACTTTTACCATGGTACATGGACTTACAGACCCCAAAGATAAAACTCTTATATCGCTTCGTTCAAAGAATTTTCCTGATCGGTTTATTCGTCACCGGAATTTTAATCTCTGGGTCGAACCTGCAGATAGTCAATTAGCTCGAGAGGATGCTACATTTAGAATACGCGCGCCTTTCGTTCCTGAGCCACCAGGACCAAGGTGGAACACCTATAATAATTACTACGGATAGATAATTGGGCATTATGTTACTGAACATATATACGATATGCAAAAAAGACACTGATATATATCTAATATCTTTTTTAGTTCAGAGATAACTAGGTATGTCCTATATCATTTTATGACTAATATTTATTTTTATAACTACAGATAACGAGGATTATGTAAATAAGCTGTCCATATGGGCAGCTTTATTTTATGTTTCCGCATGGCGTAGGTTATTGTGAAAAATGTTGGTGGTATCCTTATACAGTTACTCATAAATTTCGTACTGTGTAACTCAAAAGAAAAGGTTTTATAAAGTCAATGATACCAAGAGATTTCACGATAGGGTCAGTTACACACAATATAAGATATGGGTAAGTGAGTGAAGGAAACATAGAATCTATATATGATATAATTTGATAGAGGAGGGATAAAATGGACGATATAAAAGTCTTTACATTAATAGTAACTACTGGTGGGGTTATTATCACTGCGATTTTAACTCATATATTAACTTTAAAAAGAGAAAAATTTGCAAAGACATATGAATATAAAGTTAAGATGTTAAAGGAACTTTACGCACCAATGTATAAAGTTTTATTTCAGGATATAAGAACTAGATCCCAATATAAAGGAATAAATTCAGAGCAATTTAAACAGCTTGATGAAATATGTCGTGAAAATATTGAATTGGTAGATCCAATGCTTCAGAATATTATCTATGAAGCAGCTATCAGTAGTGATTTTAGTGAGGATTTCGAAAATTCATCAGAGCCAAGTCTCATCCGTGATAAAGACGGGAAGTTGTTTGCTTATGTTCAATTTCAATATAATTATTTTAGAAAAAATTTAGGTTTACCGTTTGATCGTAAAATAACTAACGTATTTTCGTTTCCGAATCTTACAGGAACAGGGCAGCTTCATTCAGTAGTTGAACAAAAAATAATGGAGAGAATAATAGAAAAGAGTAAGAAGTAATAAAAATATGTGGCAGAGTCATGACCGCTTTTTGGCAGTATATGTGCCGGTTGTTTTGGGACTACCATGTTATATTTGTATTGTGAGAAGTGGCGGAAAACACAACTCATAAAGATTCATTTATAATTTATATGTTGTTTAAACGGTTTCGTAATAACGGCACATAAAATCCGAAATCAGCAGATGGTAACGATTGAATGATACTGTTATTAGGGGGAGCTTTTGCTCTTCTTCTAGTTACTTAATATTGTTGGAGCGGATACATGTAGCGACATTAGGTGATTGGAAGAAGAATAAAATTTCACTTACCGTATTTATATGGTAATAATAAAGATTTTGACGAAAGGGTAGCTGTTGCACGGTTGCTCTTTTATTATTGAAATATTTATTTTAATTCCTTTTTTCTAAATGTTTTTGTATGTAAAAAATGGTAAAATACAAATTGAAAAACTTTACAGAAACAGGGGAGGAAATGAAATGAATACAATTGTAGTAAATGATGTGAAAATTGATATTTACAATTATGAGGAAATACAAACCGAAAATGTTGAGTTAAAAGAATTTAGTTTCGCTTTTAAGGTTCAAGGTAAAAATATTTATTATATGATGAAGAATTTGTTTAAGGAGAAAAACAAAGTTTTTATTCCAGAAACAAAAACAGAATTTGTAGCTAAAGTGAAAACATCATCATCCCAATATAAAGGTGATGAAATGACAGATGCTACCATAGTTAATATGTACTACACACTTTCTATAATTAACGAGGATGAAGAAGACGATTTAAGCTCGGATGATATGTTAAATAAGACCACTGTATTTACTATTCTTAATCGATTGGATAATACGGCTTTAATTGAGTTATTAATTGAAAAAGAAATTATTACTGCGGAAGAATTTGATAAAAAAATAAAATTTGTAACTGAAAGAGATTCTAACATGTTAGTAAAAGAAACTACAGGATATGACCCAGAAGAACAAAAATAAAAGCATTACTTATGGAGTGTTTTTATTAAGTAATAGTAATGAAGGAATGATATCTTGATTCAAGAAATAAATAAAAACATGGAAACATTCAAAAGTAAATCGGTGGAGAGCAATGAAAGAATACAAAACCAAACAACAGAAGCGTAGGTTCTATGACAGTAGTGAGTGGAAGAGTATACGCGAGCAAGTAAAGAAGCGAGACTCTTATGAGTGTCAGGAATGTAAGCGTAATGGTCGTGTTCAAACAGACACCAATGAATACAGTGAGAGTGCCAAGCGTAAGAAGATAAAACTTGTTGTCCATCATATAAAAGAACTCGAGCATCATCCAGAACTTGCATTAGAAATGGAAAATCTCGAAACAATCTGTGTGGATTGCCATAATAAAGAACATGGTAGAACGTTCAAAAAGAAACAGAATAAATGGGAACACGATGAAAAGTGGTAAAAATGATTCAGTAATAATCCCCCCCTTAAAAAAATTCATCAAAAAATGCTTTAAGGGGCACCGGAGGAGGGGGGCGTTTTTCCAGATTTTTAAGTTGTTTCGTATAGGACCCCTACCCAGTATGAAAATATGATTGAATCGAGGTGATATTATGACGGATATTGATGAGCGTGAGGTGCTAGTTAACAAAGAAAAAAATCGTTTGAAAAGATTATTTAAAGACATCCCACCTAGTAAGTTAAAAGTGGTTGAAGGATTAATTATTCAGGCAGCAAGATTACGAGTTTTATTAAATGAGATGTGGATGGATATATCTGAGAATGGTGACTATGAAATGTTCTCACAATCTGATAAAACAGAGCCGTATGAAAGAGAACGACCTGTTGCCCGGTTATATAATACCCGTGATCAATCATATCAAAGGGTCATTAAACAACTAACGGATTTGTTGCCAGAAGGAAATAATAAAAAAGAAATTAAGAAATATTCGGCAAGTGATTTAATATGATTGTTCATAAGTATGTAAGTGAATATATAGAACTATATGAAATAGGAACAGTGGTATTAAATAAAGAACGTATCATGCTTATAAATTATTTAAAGCAAGATATATTAACCCGTAATGATTTACATTTTGATGTGGATTTAATTCATAAATGTGTAACTTTCATAGAAAAGTGGCATTTCAAATTAAATTCCTTTCAGAAATTTTTAATAGCATTTGTGTTTTTGTTTGATGAATATGAGGATGTTTATTTTGATCAACACTTCTGGATGATGGCAAGGGGTGCTGGTAAAAACGGATTGATTAGTGCATTGACACACTTCTTTATTAGCGAATTGCACGGTATTGAGCATTACAACGTATCAGTAGTTGCTAATACAGAAAGACAGGCTAAAACTTCTTTTATAGATGTTTATGAAAAGAATAAAAAACATGAAATATTAGACGAGTTATTTGTATCAACAAAACAATTGATAACAAATAAAGCTACTCGTTCGACTTTTGAATTTCATACGTCTAATGCAGGGAGTAAAGACTCGTTAAGGGACGGGTGTGTTATTTACGATGAGATACATAGATATGAAAATAGCGATGTTGTAGAAGTGTTCTCTAGCGGTTTAGGTAAAGTTCCTAACTCTAGGGAATTTTTTATTACCACAGATGGATTTGTTCGTGAGGGTTATCTTGACAAAATGAAAGAGCGAGCTATGAATATCCTGAAAGGGAAAGAAAAAGAAGATAGATTGTTTCCTTTTATTTGTAAGCTTGATAACGCTGAAGAAGTAGATAATCCTGATATATGGGAAAAAGCAAATCCGATGTTTAGTAAGCCAATGAGTCAATACGCTAGAGGATTGTTTAAGAAAGTCATGCGTCAGTATAAAAATCTAGAAAACGATCCGTCTAATAGAGAAAATTTCATGACTAAGAGGATGAATATACCGGAAGTAGATTTAACAAAGTCTGTAGCTTCATGGGAAGAAATCATGCGTACTGGTTTTGAAGAAGATGGAGAAACACTGAGAGAAGTTCCAGATTTAAAGCACAAAGTAGCTGTAGGCGGTCTCGACTTCGCCAGCATCAAAGACTTCGCAGCAGTCGGCTTGCTATTTAAACATGGTGAAGATTATATATGGAAAGGTCATTCATTTGTACGTAAAGGATTCTTGGACAAGGTGAAATTAAAAGCGCCTATTTATGAATGGGCTGAAAATGGCTTACTAACTATTGTGGATGAGCCGGTTATTAATATCTCTCATATTGTGGATTGGTTTGTAAAAATGCGTGAGATATACGGATTTAACACAATAGTAGCTGATACATTCCGTCTTGATCTTGTTAAAACAGCACTTGAAGCTGAAGGCTTCATATTGTTATACATTCGTAACCCAAAAGCGATTCATTCTTTATTAGCTCCAAGGGTAGAAACGTTATTTGCAAACAATCGTATTATTTTTGGTGATAATCCATTAATGCGTTGGTACACCAATAACGTCTACGTCCACATCAAAAAAGACGGCAACAAAGAATATTTGAAGAAAGATGAATTTAAGAGAAAAACAGACGGATTCCAAGCCTTTATCCATGCATTATGGCAAGCGGATAACATTCTTGTGGATGAATTCGACTTTATGTTAGACAGTATTAAATTCTAATAAAGGGGGTGATAATCATTGGATGGTTGGACGCAGTATTTAAAAGAAATAGTGAAGTAGGATTTATGTTTGATGTGGAAATGTTTATCGAAAAGGCAAATAGAGTCCATATGAAGCGACTAGCGATTGATACATGTATTTCTTTTTTAGGAAGAACAATAAGTCAGTCGGAATTCAGAGTGAAAAACGGTGAAGAATTTGAAAAGGATGAGCTTTATTACCGATTAAATGTTAGACCAAATAAGAATATGACAGCAAGTACCTTTTGGGAGAGTTTCATTTTCAAACTTATTTATGATAATGAAGCTTTGATTATCCAAGCGGATGATGGTGATCTACTTATTGCTGATGACTTTGAACATAACGAATATGCTGTGTTTGAAGATACTTTTACAAATGTCACTGTAAAAGATTATCAGTTTAAGAGAATTTTTAAGCAAAGTGAAGTCATTCATTTAAGATACAGGAATGATAAGTTATCACCTCTTATCGATGGTTTGTTTACTGATTATGGTGATTTATTCGGTAGAATATTAAGTTCTCAAAAACGTAAGAATCAAATTCGCGGAACAGTTGATATGGACATGCTCGCTGCAAAGAGCAAAGAACACCAATCAAAACTGCAAGAGTTCATTGATAACATGTACAAAGCGATTGGAGAAAAAGATGTCGCTATCATTCCACAACAACCAGGTTTTAAGTATGCTGAAACGTCAGGTGGAGCAAATTCCGGGCAAAGTGTGGAGGAAATTAATAAAGTAACAAATGGCTTCTTAAATCAAGTAGCAATGGCTTTTGGTATTCCAACTGCTTTGATATATGGCGAAATGGCTGATGTTGAGAAGCAAACGAAAAATTATATGCTTTTCACAGTGAAACCATTATTAAAAAAGATTTCTGATGAAGCAAACGTTAAATTTTTTGAAGAAGAAGAGTATCTTTCAGGCCAAAAAATTGAAGTTAAAGCTGTTTCTTATCAAAGTATATTTGATCTTGCGACAAGCATTGATAAACTCATTTCTTCAAGTGCATTTACAGGGAATGAGATTCGACTAGAAGTAGGATATGAAGTTTCTGATGATCCTAACTTAAATACACATCATATTACGAAAAACTATACGAAACTAACTGAATCTGAAGGAGGTGAGAATACAAATGACGGTAAAAATTGACGTTAAAGGGCCAATCATTTCGAATGATGAAGCTTGGATTTATGATTGGTTTGAAATGGATGCGACAAGCCCAGGTAAGATTACAAAACAACTGGATAATGCAAATAGTGAGGATTTAATTGTATCAATCAATAGTCCTGGTGGTTATGTAGATGAGGGTTCGGAAATTTACACTGCATTAAAAAATTATCCTGGTCATGTGGAAGTTCAAATTGTTGGTTTAGCAGCAAGTGCAGCTTCTGTAATTGCTATGGCAGGTGATAAAGTTCGAATTTCTCCAACAGCAAAAATCATGATTCACAACGCTGCTAAGTGGCATGGTGGAGATCATCGTGACATGGAAAAGGCGGCTGAGATGTTAAAAATAACAGATCGAGCAATTGTAAATGCCTATGTCATTAAAAGTGGTAAATCAGAAGAAGAACTACTTAACATGATGGCTGAAGAAACTTGGATGGGTCCGCAACAAGCATTAGAAAACAATTTCGCGGATGAAATCATGTTTATGGAGAATCCAGTTAAAATGACAGCTTCAACGGCTACTGCTGCCATGCTTCCGCAGAAAGTAATCGATGGCTTTAGAAATGGAACCATGAACAAAGGTCAAGGAATTACAAAAGAAGATTTAAATGCAGCATTATCAGGATTAAAAAATGAAATCCTGAATGATTTACAAAACAATATAGAAGAACAACCAAAGGAGCCGAATCCTAAACCTGTAAAAAACAGTGGGATTAAAGGGCTCCTTTTAAAATTATAAAAAAACGGAGGAAACACACAATGGTAATTAAATTTAATAAATCTGAAGCATTTACTAAGGCAAAAGCAAAGTTGACGGACACTTTAACTAACGCAGAAAGTACAGAACAAGAACAAACGTCAGCGTTTGAAGGTTTCTTTGATGCACTACAAACAGATGTAGCAAATACGGTCCGTGAACAAGTAAATAACGATATGCTTGATCGTTCAATTTTACAGCAACGTGGTCAAAATGTTTTAACTTCAGCAGAAACAAAATTCTTCAATGCAGTTGTTAAAGAAGGTGGATTTACAGATGGCTCAATCCTTCCTGTAACGACTCAAGAGCGTGTGTTTGAAGATTTAGTTACAGAACATCCCTTATTAGCTGAAATTGGTTTGCAAGATTTAGGAGCAGTTACGAAGTTTATTTACTCTGATGCAACGAAGGCGTATGTATGGGGCGAATTATTCGGGGAAATCCGTGGGCAAATTGATGCTATCTTCAAACAAGAAAAAATTGGTCAACTTAAATTAACTGCATTTGCAGCAATTCCGAATGATATGAAGGAACTTGGGCCGGAATGGATTGAACGCTATGTTCGAACTGTTTTAGTAGAAACATATTCTGTTGGTCTAGAATTTGGTTTTATTAATGGTGGAGGATCTGTAGCACATCAACCAGTTGGTTTAATGAAAGATGTAAATCCAGAAACAGGCGCTGTTACTGATAAAAAATCTTCTGGCAAATTAACATTTGCTCCGTCTGATAAAGGGGAAATTGTAGCAGGCGAACTTTATGAAGTAGTAAAAGCTTTATCTGTTGATGCAAAAGGGAAATCCAGAAAAGTATTAAATAAAATTGTAATGGTAGTTAACCCGATTGATGCGATTGGCGTACAAGCACGTAATACAATCCAGACCGCAACAGGTCAATGGGTAATGGCATTGCCTTATAACATTAAACCTGTCGAGTGTGAGGAAGTTCCTGTTGGTAAAGCATTATTCTTTGTAAAAGGACAATATATTGCTGCAATCGCAGGTGGATACAAGCTAAAAGAATTTGATCAAACATTAGCTTTCGAAGATGCTACCCTTTATACAATTAAACAATTTGCTAATGGGAAACCGAAAGATAATAAAGCGGCTCTTATTTACGATTTAGAAATTTCATTTACACCACCATCAGAAACAAAATCTAAATAAAGGGTGAAGTGAATGAGAAACGCAACAATTTCAGATGAAATATTGCAAGAGTTTAAGGAAAGGATGCACTTAGGCGATGAGGAAGACGATAACCTAAAGCGTACCCTTTCTACGTCTAATCAGTCTTTATTGAGAGTTTGTGGCGATTACGATATAAATACTGACGAGGAGTTCAAGGAATTAGTCTTTGAACGCTCTCGTTATGTCTATAACGATGCCTTAGAGTATTTTGATAAGAATTTTTTAAGTCAGATTAATAGTTTAGGTGTTGATAAAGCATTAGAAGAAATTAAACTGGACGGTGAGTAATATGCGTCCTTTTCAGTATAAAAAACCACTGAATACAGGTGATTTTAGAAATCGAATTAGCATTGAACAGCCTGTAATAATAAAAGATGAATTAAACCAAGTAATCCAAACATCTTGGCAAGAATTAAAGAAAGCCTGGTCAATGATAAAAACGGTGAAAGGTTCCGAGTACATTGAAGCTTCTGCTTCACAAGCTACACGGGTTTATCGCTTTGTGATTCCTTATGCTTCTGATATTACAGAAGAAATGCGAATCAATATGAAAGGTCGTATCTTTGATATTATCGAACCACCAATGAATGATGATGAAACGTATCAAACATTGACTATTATCGCAAAGGAGCATACTTAATATGAATGATTTTGCGAGTGAGATTGCTAGAGAATTACAAAGATATGCAAATGTTGTGGAAGAAGAGTTAACAAATGCACAAGAAGATGTAGCTGATATTGCTGTAAGTAAGTTAAGACAAAATAGCCCTAAAAAAACAGGTGGTTATCGTAAAGGTTGGCGTAAGAAAAAAGTAGGTAAAGCAGTTGTTATCCATAATACAAAAGGGCAATTAACGCATCTTTTAGAAAATGGCCATGTGAAAGCTAGTGGTGGCCGAGTACCGGAGAAAGTGCATATTCGTCCCGTTGAAGAGTATGTAATTGATGAATTGCCAAAACGTATTGAAAGGGCAATTGAATCATGACATTAACATTAGGAGAATTTATAAAAATTCTTGAAGCTACAGGCTATCCTGTAGCTTATTCGCATTTCATAGCAACACCAGGTAATCCAGTTCCAGCGCCACCGTATATCTGTTTTCTTGTGGATGGGTCAGCAAATTTAATGGCTGATAACAAGGTGTATCACAAGATAAATGATGTAAATATAGAGCTTTATACAACTAAGAAAGATGTAGTAGCGGAAGCCAAGCTAGAACAAGTTCTAGATGATCACGAGATTCCTTATGACTCGTATGGGACTTTTATTGAATCTGAAAATATGTATCAAAAATTTTATGAAACGAGGTTGATATAAATGAATGAAAATAAAGTAGCATTTGGTTTAAAGAATGTCCATTATGCGCTTTTTAATATTAAAGATGGTGTAGTTACATTTAATACACCAATTCCATTGCCTGGTGCGGTTGAATTAACGTTTGATCCACGAGGGGATTTAATTGAATTCTACGCTGATGACATGCTTTATTACGCTGCAAGTAATAACCAAGGGTATGATGGAACGCTTTCTATTGCGACTATTCCGGAACAATTTGCAATTGATGCGCTAGGAGAGGAATTAGACGAAGAAGATGGTGTGTTAAATGAGTTAGCGGATGCGAAAGGAAAATCATTTGCATTATTATTTGAATTTGATGGCGATGTACGAGCAACTCGACACGTTATGTTTAACTGTTCTGCAAGTCGTCCAACACTTGCATCTAAAACGAAAACAAATTCAGCGGAGCCAAATACAAATGAACTTAAATTTGTATCCAGCCCTATTGATATTAATGGAAAACGTATGGTTAAAACGAAAACTACTACTAAATCAAAAACAGATATTTATAATAATTGGTACAAAAAAGTGTATACAAAAGTACCTGTATTACCAAAAGGAGCGTAAGTAAATGGAAAAGACAATTACAATAGACGGAAAACAGGTCAAATTAAAAGCTAATGCAGCATCAGCCAAGCGATATAAGGCGCAATTTAGACGGGATTTATTTGCCGATATGTTTAAATTAGGCGCTATAGGTACATTCGCTTCGCAAGATGCAACAGAAGGTACTATTGATTTTTCTAACTTAGATTTTGACAAGGTAGATTTTGAAGTTTGTTACGATTTAGTTTGGTTATACGCTAAAACAGCTGATCCTGAAATTCCAGACCCGATGACTTGGTTAGAAGGATTTGATGAGTTTCCTATTTACGATATAATGCCGGAAATTAATGAGATGGTTCAAAAAACAATGGGAGCAAAAAAAAAGTAAAGAAAATTAATGGGGAGCAAGGGACTTTCAGTGATGAAGAATTAAGCACTGAATTGTTCCTTGCTCTTTGTTATGAAGCGAAGCTCACATATTGGGACTTAGAAGTGATGACGATTGGTGATTGCTTTGATTATATAGCTGAGTATGCTGAAATGAAAAATCCAGGACAAGAAAAAGTTCGAAAAGCAACTCAAGAAGACTTTAATGCTTTCTAAGAAAAAGGGGTGAGATAATGGCAGGAGGAAAAATTAAAGGAATTACGATTGAAATTGGAGGGAATACGCAACCGTTACAAAATGCCTTAAAAGACGTGAATAAGCAAAGTGATTCTTTGACTAAAGAGTTAAAAGATGTTGAACGTTTATTAAAGTTTAATCCTGGTAACGTTGAGGCACTTGCTCAAAAGCAACAGTTGCTTACACAACAAATTGAAAAAACTACACAAAAGCTCGATAAATTAAAAGAAGCGGAGCAACAGGTTCAAGAGCAATTTCAGAATGGGAAAATTTCAGAAGAGCAGTACCGCGCATTTAGGCGTGAAATTGAATTTACACAAGGGTCACTTGATGGTCTGAAAAACAAGCTCGGTAATATGAAAGCCGAACAAGAAAATGTAGCAAGTTCAACACGACAATTAGAAACTTTATTTAGTGCTACAGGAAAAAGTGTTGATGATTTTGCGAGTGCATTAGGTAATCGTCTTGTAAATGCAATTAAAAGTGGATCGGCTACAAGTCGACAGTTAGAACAAGCAATTGGTCTTATTGGTCGTGAAGCATTAGGAACTGAAGCTGATATTGAAAAATTACAACGTGCCCTCCGATCTGTGGATGCCGGAAACTCTATACAACAAGTACAAAATGAGTTAAGAGATTTACAACAAGAAGCTGGCAGAACCGAGAAGAAGTTTGAAGGACTCAAAGTAGGACTCGAAAACGTCATTGGTGGTATAGCGGCTGGTGGTGGTATTGCAAGCGCAGTAGAACAAGCGATGGATATGTCAAAGTTAAAGACAAAGATTGATATTACTTTTGAGGTCCCAGAGTCTTCGAAAAAATCAGTTGAAGAAGCTGTAAGAGGAATTACGGCATATGGTGTGGATGGAGCAGCGGCTTTAGAAGGTGTTAGAAGACAATGGGCTTTAAATAAAGATATAAGTGACCAAGCAAATGCATCAATGGCAAAAAGTGCAGCAGTTATAGCTCAATCCTATGAAGGGATTGATTTTACTGAATTAATTCAAGAAACCTATGAAATAGGTAATGAATTAGGAATATCTCAAGAACACGCTCTATCTATGACAGATGCGTTGTTAAAAATGGGATTTCCACCGGAACAATTAGATATCATTGCCGAATATGGGAGTCAGTTGACTCGTGCAGGATTTAAAGCTGAAGAAGTCCAAGCAATTATGGAAGCTGGTGTTGAAACTGGTAGTTGGAATTAGATTATAGTTCCCTTGTATGGTGACGTACAATGAAAAACTCCTTTAATTCAGTGAAACTCTCAAATGAGACAATACTGAGCGAAGCCTTTTTATTAAGGAACGTGCAACGACTAGTCGGAAGACATAGGGTGTAAGCAAATGACACTCGAAACGGGGAGCAACTCAAGTAGTTGAAGATATAGTCTAATCTATACGGTGACGTATAGCAGTTCATAAGAGAACGGGCGTGACGTTGCGCATCACGTTGAATATAAATGATTGATAATCTCTTAGATGGGCTTAAAGAAGGTAGGATTCAATTAAATGAATTCGCACAAGGAGCTGACAAAGCTTTAAAAGAAGCACTTGATGGTTCTGGTATTGCAACTGAACAAATAGAAAAATGGGGTGCAGCTGTCGCTAAAGGTGGAAGTGATGGTTCAAAAGCTATGGTAGAAGTAGCTAAAGCGATAGAAGGAATAGAAGATCCTGTTAAAAAGAATCAAGTAGGGGTTAAAGTTCTAGCCACTATGTTTGAGGACCAAGGGCAAAATTTAACTAATACTTTAATAAGAGCTTCGGAAAAAACCGTAGACTTCCAAAAGAATCAGGAGAAATTGAATGAATCCATAAAAAAAATGGATGCAAATCCAGCAGTTAAGTTTCAAAAGGCAATGGAAGATTTAAAAATGGCTCTTGAACCTATACTAGGAGTGATTGCTGATGTTGTTGCTAGTATTGCTGATTGGATTTCTAATAATCCAGAATTAGCAGCGACATTAGCAGCAGTTGCAACGGCTATTGGGGTAATTTCAGGAGCACTTATGGCAATTGCACCAATAGTTATGGCGGTCATGGGTGTATTTGAAATCGGAGCCGCCGCCGCACTAGGCATAGTTGCAATAGTTCCTATTATCATAGCGGCAATAGTTGCTATAGGAGTGGCTATTTATAAAAACTGGGATGATATTAAAAATTGGACAATAGAAGCATGGGATTCTATTAAAGAGTACTTAGTAGAGCTTTGGGATGGGATATCCCAATCCTGTAGTGAAGCATGGTCTTCATTTTTAGACGCCATGCATGAATTTTTTGATCCGATAGGTCAATTTTTTAGTGATTTATGGGAGGCTGTAAAGCAGGCATGTAACGATGCATGGAATTCTATTGTTGAATTTTTTTCTGAAGCATGGTCTTCTTTCATAGAAATGATGCATAGTTTCTTTGATCCGATAGGTGAATTCTTTAGTAGTTTATGGTCTGGCATTGTTGAAACTGCTTCCTCCTGGTGGTCCTCTTTAGTTGAAACAGCGTCTGAATTGTGGGGAACATTAACGCAAGCATGGCAAGAAACATGGGATACAATTCTTACTGTTTTAGATCCAATTATTTCGGCAGTTTCTACCGTTTTAGAAGCTGGTTGGTTGTTAATTCAGGCAGGTGCACAAATTGCATGGGCGGCAATCTGTCAATATATTATTCAACCGATTCAGGAAGCTTACGACTGGGTAAGTACACAAATCGGTGAAATGGTCACTTGGCTTGGTACACAATGGGAAATTGCAAAAGCTATGGCACAAATTGCTTGGGGA
>NZ_JAKUFY010000102.1:0-20421 GCF_022663675.1 Bacillus cereus group sp. BfR-BA-01355 | reverse complement strand
GTATCTCCGGTAGGTCCAGTAACTCCCGTAGGACCTGTTGGTAATGTAAATGGTGGAATCGGTGATAAGGTAGGTCCTACAAGGCTAGGATCAAATGCTCCAGCTGTATAGTGATAATAAAGTTATTGAATTTTGATTAAAAAAGATAAGAGCCTTACTACATTCTATATGCAGCAAGGCTCTTTAAAGTTGTTTCAAATTATATCCATCTGCTTATGTAATGCTTAAAAAATGAATAATAAAGTTGTTTACTTCTTATTGAACTAACGCCCCCGTTAGTTTAAGTGTAACTCTTCACAATTATTTGATATTATATAGATGAATAGAAAGATAAATTAGAATTTAGTTTATAGTTATAAAAATAAGTTATTTATACCCTTATAATTCTTCAAAAAGGAGAGTGTATGAAAAAGACTATTGTTTTTGTATTAACGATATTTATATTATTCTCAGGATTCGCAATACAAGGTTATGCGTTGTCAGATTCGAAATCTGTGGCAATACAAGCATTGCTAGATGATGCCTGTCGTACGTCAGGTGTGCCTGGAATGTCAATCTCAATACTTGCTGATGGTGAAGTGTTCTACTTTTCTTCTGGGTATGCAGATCTTGAAAAGGGCCTGTCTGCAAGTGAAAATACACTCTATGAGTTGGCCTCGGTGAGTAAAGCTTTTACTGGTATGGGGATTTTGCTATTGGAAGAGCAAGGGCTGCTATCAATGACTGACCCTATCCAAAAATATTTACCTTGGTTTACGTTAAAGTATCAAGGTAAACCTGTTGATATGCAAAACCTTACACTAAATAACTTTCTTCACCATACCAGCGGCCTAACAAATATTAGACATCTTCAAAATATTCCACAAGGTAATACGCCTGATATGTTGCAAAAGACTGTGGAAACGCTGGTAGATGCAGAATTGGCGTTCTCTCCCGGTGAACAATATAACTATGGAACCGTTAATTATGACGTATTGGGTTTGGTTATTGAGATTGTATCACGACAAAGCTATGAAGACTTTATGAAGGAACAGGTATTTCTACCCTTAGGTCTTCACCAGACGTATGTTTATAAAGAAGATGCTCAAGCCACTGGACAGTTAGCACAGGGCTACCGTTCTTCCTTTTTTATAACAACTCCATTTAACGCTCCGGATTATGCTGGGAATAAACCTGCCGGCTATATCATTTCTAATACAAAAGATATGGCGCGTTGGATGGGCATACAGATGGGTATCGTGCAGGACATACCCGAAATATTTCACAGGGCCATCGAAAAATCACATAGAGGTGATATGTCTGTTTCGGCTGTCAATGATATGTATTATGCGGCAGGTTGGTCGGTAAACGCCGAACAAACGTTTATAGAACACACTGGGGGTAATCCAAATTTTAGTACCAAAGTAGCCATACTGCCAAATGAAAGAACAGCCATCTGCTTACTGAGCAACGGCGCAAATACCAATATAAACCTGGTACTACAAGTTAAAAATATATTAAACGGCAATCTAACTCAGTCATATGAGATAAGTGGCACACAGCTTTTGGACATCATTTTGTCGTCTACCACAATTATTCTTTGCCTATTAGCCGTTCTGTTATTTTTCTTAGGATTAAGAAAAAGGAAAACGAATGAGCAGCAGCCAATGACAAAAAAGAGAACAATCGTAACAATTATTTTCCTAATCGCTACGATTGCCCAGTGTATAATGTTTTTTGCCTTCGATTGGTCAACGATACTTATTTGGCAAACATATAGTGTTCTTACAGCTTTAATTTCGTCAACATTATTAACAGCAAGCATTACTTGGTTTGTATATACTCACCGATTAGATGCCTCGGTCCGAAAATAAGTATAATGTTAAGTAAATAAATCTTAATTTATCGATATCCTTAATTTAAAAAACAGAAGACACTTCTCCTAGTTAAACCCACTTGCTATTTCTTCCACTAACCTGCCTCGTTAGTAGAAGAAGGATTTTTAAACAACTATATTATTTTTTAAATGACTTTATTGTAAATTAAACAACTTTATTATCTCTGTACACCAGCAGATAAAAAATCATATGAATCTAACCATTTTGAATACTTTTCACTTTTATTTGACATGTATCCTCCCCCTCCTTAAAAATCTATTCATCATATAGCTAGTACATGCTATCGATAATAAGCTTAGATATATCTATTAAGTTTTGCTGAGAGTATACATATGTTACTAATACAATTGTATTTAGAATAATAGATAAAAGGTGTCACCATATATGTCCATCAATCTAACATTATGAATTGAACCCAAAGCGATAATTTTATCTTTTCATAGGTGCTCATGGGAATTTAGTCCATTTTTTCGTTTTTGGAGGGTGATTGATTTCTTAAGTTGATGGGCATGTGGCGGTACCCCCACAATAGAAGGATGCACTTCAGTCAAGGGGAAATTCTAAGTAAAAAAATTCTTCGTCAAACACCTATTTTTAAACTTTTTATTAAAAGCCCTTTACATACCATAGAGGGGTATAGTATTGTGAAATTATGGAGGTGAGGAAATGTCGATGATTTCAGAAAATCTTAATAAAATTGTTGAAATCGATCAATGCTGCTCATAAGACGGTATAAGAAAAAGCCGCCATTCAGATAAAGTAAAGAATAACTTAATGATTAGTTCAGAAGTTAATAAGTCATATATTGAAAGGAATGAAAAATTATGAGTTTAGAAGCTTTAAATGAACAAGTAAAAAGGGATCTTTCTTATCTTGCATTTTGGGGAGAGGATTGGGTATGCCCAACCCACCATCCTGAGGGGCATGTCTACGATACAGTTATTATAGGAGGCGGCCAGTGTGGCTTAGGTGTGGCCTTTGGACTTTTGCGTGAAAGAATATCTAATATCCTTATCATCGACGAAAACGTTGAAGGATATGAAGGGCCATGGGTAACTTACGCTCGTATGATGACATTGCGTACGCCTAAACATTTGATATCCATTGATCTTGGAGTGCCTTCTCTGACTTTTCGCTCCTGGTGGGAAGCGCAATTTGGACCAAAAAGTTGGGAGGACATCGATAAGATTCCACGGAACGATTGGATGAACTATCTACGTTGGTATCGAAAGGTTCTTAATTTACCTGTTTTTAATGAGGTAAAGATGAAGCTTATTGAGCCTGCAGGGGAAGATGTTTATCGACTGCATATTGAAGGAGCAGGAGCATCTTCTAATACATTACTGGCCCGCAAGGTTATCTTAGCCACTGGTATTCAAGGTGGAGGGGAATGGCACGTACCATCTATGATTTCCGAAACATTACCTCGTCACCTCTATGCACACACCTCAGAAGACATTGACTTTGAGGCCCTTAAAGACAAGAAGGTGGCAATTTTAGGCGGTGGGGCCTCAGCTTTTGATAATGCCAATTTTGCATTATCTGAAGGTGTGGGTTCAGCTCATGTGTTTGTTCGCCGCACGGAGATGCCACGCATTAACCCAATGCGACAAATGGGGGTGTCAGGTCTAATTGAACGTTTTAATGTTCTATCTGATGCTGATAAATATTCCGTTATGGCCCATTACTTTAAGCATCAACCTCCTACAAATGACACATTTGAACATGCAGTTTCACATCCCGGCTTTAAATTACACTTAGGTGCACCATGGCTTGACGTACAGCATGAAGCTGAGAAGGCTGTTGTCACTACTCCACAAGGTAATTTTACTTTTGATTTTCTAATCATTTCCACTGGTCTTGTGACTGATCATTCTTTACGTCCAGAGCTAAAGCTTTTCGAACGCCATATTGCACGTTGGGACGACTATTATAATGCACCTGCTGATATCGCCAACCGTAAGCTTGATGCATATCCTTACCTTGGCCCTGGCTTTACTTTCACATGCCGGGACAAAAAGGATACAAAGCTTCTTCATGGACTTTTTGCTTTTAACTATTCAGCTGTAGTTAGCTGTGGTATCTCAGCCTCTTCGCTTCCGGGAATGAGATATGGGATACCTAGACTAGTTTCAGCTGTGGCAGACCAGCTGTTCTCTGATAATCGTGAGGAGATTCTGAAAAACTTCTATTCTTATAATGAGGCTGAATTTGTTGGAGAATGGACAAATAGGGGTTCTGAGGTAAGATAATTTTTTCGATATGGATAAGGATAAATAAAAGGGTGCAGATATCTTCCCTTAACATAGGCTAGAATCTATTGGTGGAGGAGCGTTCAAGCCTAATTCGAAATATAGACTTAGTTTACTATTCAACTATTGAAGGGAGGATAGACAATTGGGGAAAGTCTTTACAAAATCGACGTGTGCATTACTATTGTTAATCTTTCTTTGGGGTGGAAGTTGGCCAATCTATAAAATGGCTGTGCCTTATACGCCCCCGTTATTATTTGCAGGTATGCGTGCAGTGATTGGGGGTCTTATACTAGCAGCTCTCATATATAAAATGCGGAACAGGATCAAATGGCGTGAAAATTGGTCGAAATATTGTATTTCAGCATTCTTTAATACGATTCTCTTTTTTGGGTTACAGACAGTAGGGCTCATTTATTTGCCAGGAGGACTGTTTTCAGTGCTTGTCTATTTTCAGCCAGTGCTACTTGGATTGTTTGCTTGGATTTGGCTTGGAGAGTACATGTCGCCGTTTAAAATTATGGGTTTGATTATCGGATTTCTTGGAATTGTAGTTGTCAGTGTGGACGGATTAACCGTTCATGTATCGATCATTGGTGTTGTTTTAGGGTTGCTTATGGCATTTAGCTGGGCACTTGGTGTGGTTTATGTGAAGAAAGTGAGCAACGAAGTAGATGCTTTCTGGATGGTGTCTTTGCAGTGTATTATTGGTGGAGCTATTCTAATAGGTACTGGAACAATTTTTGAAAACTGGTCAGCTATTGAATGGAATGGTAAATACCTTTTTGGACTCGGATATGGCTCCACTTTTGGCATTCCACTGGCATATATCATTTACTATAAACTTATTAATGCGGGAGAGGCAAGCAAAGTCGGTACATTCACGTTTCTTGTACCGATCATTGCAGTATTCATTGGTACGGTGTTTTTAGATGAACCGGTAACTTACCGCCTTGTCGTAGGGCTGTTATTAGTAGGTGTAAGTATTTATTTCGTGAATTATCGCGAAATAAGGTGAATGCTTCATTATTCAATAGAGCGCAGGCAAAATTTAATACGGAAGAGTAAAAGCGTAAGTTCTAGAATAACCAGAAATAGTTTAGAACTTGGCACACCATCAGGAGGGAATATGAATCGCCGACTCCATAGCAAAATCAAACCCATGTATTTTGATTAATTTTTGTTCAAAACGCGTGGGTTTTTTCTATTATAAAATCAATGTTCACAGCATAATTTTGATCGAACCTTATTCCAAACCAACAATACAGCCGGTCCCTTAACGTACAGGAAATCGGCTTTTTCTTTGTCGAAATTGCTTAGCGTACGAAATTCGCGTTTTGTTGGTGAGACCCCATCGCTATCAAGCTAAGCTTATGCAAAGTCAATTTTAGACGAGATTGTTTCTTTTTTCTAAAGGGCAAGTGTAGGTGATTGAAAGATTTGCATACGAAATAAACCCTAACGGGTTTCACTTTTTTGAATTAAGCGGCTTGATTATCAGACATGGTACAATTGTAAGCGATACCTAATATATCAAAGACCGTTTTTTTCTCATATCGATGAGATTTCCGCCCGTTTTGCTGTAGGAGATTGAACAGGCGAAGTAACACCTTTGATAGCTCTTGGGTGTTTTTTTGTATAGTTTGGAATAGAAGAAGAAAGTAGTCTTTAATCATATATATGGCTTTATACTCACTAAGCTCTCGTTTTTTCTTTATGAGGAGCAATTGGCGCATTTGAAACATGATAGAAGAACAGAGTAGAATGGCAATCAATTGACCATATAAATGGCACTCCAATCGTTCTGATTTTATCTTTTTACAATGATGAATTTGAAAGAATGACTTCCACGTTTTAAATAAGATTTCGATTTGCCAACGCAAAGAATACCAGTCATGTACCTGTCCCATCGGGACAGTATCTGTAGGGGTGTTTGTCATATATACATTGATACCACTGAGTCGTTTACTACGAGGAGAATACTTCATTCCTATCTTTTTTTCTCTTACAGCTTGATCTTGTAATCGTTTTTGTTGCTGTTGTTTTGTTAATCGATGAACAATTACACGAGCTGGCACTTTATCAATCATTCCTACATAAGCATCAGCTATTTCACATGTTTGTCCTGGTTGAAGGGAGTTCATTAACGTCTCCATATCTATCTGTATATACTCTGTACCTTTCTTAATTCTTCCGTCTTGGAAATAATCAGGGTTAGGATTTTTTTGATAAATACGTGTATTCGACTTGATACGAGAGATATAGTAGGCCTCTTTATCTTGTATATATTGAAGGTCTTTTAAATGAAAATAACCTAAATCTCGGATACATAAATCATTCGCTGTCACAGTTGGGGCACACAGAGAGCCGTAAGTGCGATCATGTTGTTTACCTGGACCTGTATGAATATGTAGGAACTGTCCACTTAATAGATCATACTCCAATTGAATTTTTATCCCAGCAGTATGGCTGCATCCTCCTGCACCTGGATAAACAGATGAAAATACATCCGGGAGTTGAAATGCAGTTGAATCTAAAATACGAATACGCTTGAAAACAGAAGTGTATGGAGAAGAAATCGGCATAGATGCGGCCAATTTTTTGCTTAGTAGTTCGGCTAGTAGGTGTTGTAAAAGTTGGACAGCAGCCTTATTAAATCGTTGATTCAGTCCCTCAGGACTGATAAGTACTTCTGTTGATGCTTCTAAACAGCTAGATAACTGAGTTAAAGAAGTCATAGCTACATTTTGGTTCACCCATACACATAAAGCTACTAAATCTTTTGCTTGATACTTACTGGTTCGTTGTACAAAACCAACATCTCTAGCAAGATCTCGTAAGGTATTTGGAGATAAAAAACTTTGAATCTCTTGGGCAAATAGTTGTAATTCGTCAGACACAGAAACAGACATAGAAACGCCATCCTTTCCTATGATTCTACAGAAAGAATAGCGTATTTTTTCATTTTAGAGAAATTTTATATTGTCGGCTTAATAGTAACGTGATGCTACCTCATCGCCATCAACTTAAGAAAACAAATCAACCCCAAAACGAAAATTTTATATCTTTGCAGATATATTTGAGGTTTAAGCTCATTTTTCTATTTTGTGGGTTAATAAATTACTTAACTTGATGGCGATGTGACGTTCTCCCTACTAAATTTCTTTTAACCTTATTTTGAGTCTGCACAAAGTATTAAATCCATTCAACTTAAGTAGATATAATAATATTGATAAACTTTAAGTTAAAAGAGACACCCGCTAATTTAAGGGTTTTCAAAAATTTAGTTAGTTTAATGTTGCTTCTATTAGTAAATATTCTCTTTCTTTACTATCTACTTGCTGTTCAATTGAATTGATCTTATAAGAAGATCCATGAGCTATTAACAATTCACTTTCAGGTAATTTCGCTAGATTTCCTAAGTATGCTGCATGTTTTCCCTTTGGAATTGTTAAGTGAATAAGAATCGGCAGTTTAGGAAAATTTCCTGTTGTCTGGTTAACTAATGAGGTGCTCATATATGCTTTTTCCGATTGTTCTGTATGATTAAACGCTTCTTTAAATTTTTTCACCTGATCTTTATCAAGCTTCTTGCCTTCTTTATCCTTTTTATCCTTTAAAGAATCTTTTGACCATCTTTTATCTTTTTCACCTTTTTTACCTTTTTCAAGAAATGCATCTTCTGAGACTCGTCTATAAACATTTACTGCTTCGGGAGTTGTTACTTTTGCAAGCGCTCGATCTATGTACTGAATTTCTTTATCAAACTCTTTATTTGCAGGTTTTCGATCATTTCTAAGGTGTGTATTAATCTTCGTATAATCATTACCTGTATATCTTTTTATTGCTTCTCTTTCATTTTTTCTTTCTAGTTTACTTTCTTTACTTTCTTTGTCATCTGTATCATCTTTTAGCAAATCATCTATCCACTTCTTATAATGTTTCGCTCCCCATTCTTTGGCTGCATCTTTATTTTTCTTCGTATCATACCCGAAATCTATAGGTTGTGTAGCATTGGTCATATTAAATTGGTGCATTTTCCCTTTTTCCATTTGAATAGGTTGATTTGTAATGCTATTACTCTTTTCCGTCATAGCAAATGTAGACGTAACACCACCGAATACAGATAAACCTAAAGATAGGGTGATAGCTGTAGCTAAGCTTTGTTTTTTCATTTTAACACTCCTTAAAATTTATTTACATTACAAACGTACTCCTTTTTTGTAAATTTTGGAATGTTATTAAATGTTTTTCAATAGACGTCTGACCTTATATGTTTTTATAACATAGGGATAATTTATATATAATGATTGAAGACTGAAGTAATCGATAGCTCCAAAATTTAACTTAAATAATAAGGAATATTCACGAGAATTAAAGTCATTATTCGTTAATTTTTTTGATATTTATACAAAATAATTACATATTGATTGGGAGTGATGGTAGATATACATAATTTCTCGAAACTAATTAAAGGAATAATTTTATGTATATGAAAAACTATTAGTAGATAATAATTTCTATATATGATTCTTAGGTACAGAGAACCTAAGATGAAAAAATAATAGAACACAAAAAAAGATGTTCAACATTCGTCTAATTTTATATTTTTCACTATTTTTATAGAGGAATCTTAATAAGGGAATATTTCCATGAACTATCCTTGAAATAAAATGGATACAGCACTAAATATTAAATAAAAAAATACTTATACCTTATAGGGGTCACCATACATTGAACTGCACCCCAAAATGAAAATTTTCTTTCTCTACAGTTAGTTACTTTGAGAAGTCAGCTCCTTTTTTCGTTTTGGAGGTGATTACTTTTCTTAAGTTGATGGGCATGTGATGCTACCCCTTTCATAAAATATATTAGTGTGGGTTTTATTTCATTTGGCTGTCAGGCTTACTTTAAGTAGCTTCTATATGAGAAAATATACTCTTAGGCAATGCATATAATATAACTAGTTAATTTGATAAATAGGAAGGTGAGATATCGATGGAGATTGCATCTATTTCTAAAAAATTTAACGTATTATTTGTTAAATCTAGTGTTCCTGTATATTTTCCGGTACTAGAAGAATCTATATTTAACAGTTTGAAAAGAGCTATTGGTGACGTGACGATGGTGACATACGAAAACTTGGTAAAAACAGCTTTAGAGATACAACCGAGTCTTATTATTGTATTCCATGGTTTTGAAGAAGGAATAAGTAAAGGAATACAAGATTTAAAACAATATAATTTTAAGACCGCACTTTGGCTCACAGACGATCCGTACTTTACAGATGTAACGAAAACCTTGGTACTGGATTATGATTACATTTTTACACAAGATACAGGTTGTATTAATTTTTATAAAAGTCTTGGATGTAATCATGTATTTTATTTGCCTCTAGCAGCAGCCCCCCCTGCGTATACCCCCATACTTAGAGAAGAAGACTATATGTATGATATTAGTTTTATAGGGACTGCTTTTGAAAATCGCCTTGCTTTCATTGATTCAATTGCCGAGTACTTAGCGACTAAAAACACTCTAATTGTAGGGAATAATTGGAATAGATTGAACAGTTATGAATTATTGAAAGAGAAAATCGTACTCTTACCATTTTTGGTTTACGAAAACAATACAGAATATTACAAAAGAAGCAAAATTAATATTAATATACATCGTTCTATTGAGGATTTAACATTTAATAGAAATGAACTAAAAATAAATGCTTGTTCAATTAACAACCGGACATTTGAAATAGCGAGTACAGGCTCTTTTCAAATGACAGATATTCGTTCTGATTTAGAAAATTGTTATATTCCAGGGGTACAAATTGAGACATTTACCTCTTCAGTTGATTTTATAGAAAAAGCAGAAATTTATTTAGCAAATCCAGAAAAAAGAAGGAAAGTTGCGATGGAGGGATTCAAGAGGACACTCATCGAACATACATATGATGAAAGAGTGAAACAGTTGTTAAAAATAATTGAAATCAACTTTAAAAAAGAAAATTAAAGTTCTGCAGCAAATTTTTTTCATTGAATTTTTAGAATAAAGGTACAAATCAAAAGAATATATGTTATGAAATATACAAGAAATCACATTCGGAATTCATTGTTTGGGTTGCTTTTTCATATTCTAAAGTTTTATAAATAAACATATATATAATGTAGATTTGCTTTTTCTGTGAAAACTGAGTGGCATTTATATGTTAAATGTAGCTCAGTTTTTAGTAATATTTTTCTTTATAGAATATGTAATTATAAAGGTGGTACATATGAATATTAAGAACAAAAAGATTTTGTTTATTCAATCGGGCATTCCATTTTATTATCCAACATTAGAATCATCTATTTATAACGGTCTAAAAAAAAATGTACAAACTGTTACAATGGTTTCCAGTAAAGATGCTATGAAAACTGCATTTAGGATAAAACCAGATTTTGTCCTTGTTTTAAACGGTTTAAATGAGGATTTTAAAGATATTATTCCTATATTTAAATCCCATGGTTTTAAAGTAGGAGTATGGTTAATCGATGATCCCTATTACTCTGATCTTACACAACATATTGTTCTTGATTATGATTATGTATTTACGCAAGATTCTGGAATCCTTGATTTTTATAAAAAAATAGGTTGTAATCGTGTATTTTATGTACCTTTAGCATCAGATCCAAGTATATACAAACCAACTCACAATCATTCCTCTTATAAGTATGATATTAGTTTTATAGGTACAGCATTTGAAAATCGTTTGTCTTTTATTGATTCAATTGCTGACTACTTAAATCAAAAAAACACATACATTGTAGGTTATGGTTGGGAGAAATTAAAACATTATGAATTACTAAAGAATAAAATTAAATTAGTTCCATTAGGAACGTACGAGGAGAGTTTACAATATTATACTTCCAGTAAAATTAATATAAATATGCATCGTTCCCCACAGGATCCAATATTAAATTGTAACTCTTTACAAATTAATGCACATTGCATTAACAATCGGACATTTGAAATTTCAAATTCACATGCGTTTCAATTAACAGATGTTAGGGCAAATCTTGAGAAACATTATACACCAAGTAAGGAAATAGAAATATTCCGTTCTCCTACAGAATTTGTTACGAAATCTGAATATTATTTAAGACACGAAAAAGAAAGAGTACAAGTTGCAACAAATGCATATAAGAGAACATTGCGGGAACATACTTATGATCATCGTGTACGTCAATTATTAAATACTACTTTTATATAAAAGAGGGTACATTATTTATAAATTTTCATATACTTTTCCTAATTCTTTTTTTATTTGTGTTTTTAAGTTTTCATTTTCACTTTCTAATAGCTTATTCTTATGTTTTAAAAGGTTTATTTTATTCTTTAAAGTTTCTATGATTATATCTTTTGATGCATCAGATGTATTTCTTTTTAGAGTTTTTAAGTCAAGTAATCCTCCTTGCTGTTGACGTAAGTCTTCAATCGTTTTTCTGATTAAGGGTTCTCTATATAAATATGCTTTTGAAACCAGTGCTTTTTCTGACACTGAATTGAAATTAACTTTTTGTCCTTCTTTAATCATTAACTGTATTACTTTAGTCACTTGATATTGCGTTTTCTTCTTTTTTTTAGAAGTGTAATTTAATAACCCCGTTTTATTTGGATGTTTATTAACCATTAATTTTTCGTTCATCTCCTATATATTCACGTTTATGTTTTGACTACCGTAACAATCCTGCATCACCAACAATCGTATTTTGGGATCATGAAGAAGAGGATATGGAAAAAGCAATATATCCTGTTTGCTCAACATTCAAAGAATTACTTGATAGTCTACGCGATTTCGAAGATGAAGATTGAGGAAAATAAAAACGGCCTATAAACAGTTAAATATACATTAAGCTCGTAAAGGCTTGATTAGAAAAGCCTTTATCATAAATTACTAAGTAATAAAAGATATAGGCTCTTTTTTTATTGGCTGTTTTCTGATTATCAATACTAAATTTCAATAAAATCAATATTAATACTTATTCCACTTGGAATATATGTCTTTTATGTAGAATAATTTATTGATAGTAGTAGATGTTTAAAACCCTTCAGTTTACACAGACTAAGAATATTCCGTATATAGGGGAGACTCATCTTGAGAAAAATCGTGATTAGTTTATGTATTTTTTTATTTAGTGACACTCAAGGACGTCCTTGAAGTTAATGCTGAAACCGAATATGCGTCTCAGAATAAACCACATACAATTATGGAATTAGCTTTCCTAAGAGAACTCGGGCCAATAATATTAAAAACTATGTACAAGCACGGTGACCATCAATTATTTACCTCTGAACGTATTGGGAAAATAATAAGAAATGAACAAAAAGACATTTATGATGTGACATTTAGAGTGATAGGATATGAAGGTCCGATCAATCCTCCTTATAAACTAATACGTATTACCTTTCAATTTCCTGGTGAAAACTTCACAAATTATAGTGTAATAAAGTACGTACATAAAAATATTACGCCTGATGAATTTGGGAAGCTAAGTAAGTCTGTTGATAGGTAAGGTGCAAATTTCAACTTTTAAAGAATAACAACTATGTCTTTAATATAAAAGGCTCTTTTCTGATAGATTGTTGCTTAATGGCAAAGTGATTGATCCACCATTTTATAGTACTGTTAGAATGGAAATTCATTGTCCGATGTATTGATTTGTTTGTGTTCCACCTGCCAAAGTTTGCAAAGTAACCGCAGCAGTGGAAGTATGATTGTAAAGGGTAAGAACATCACCTGCGGCTAAAGTGAGGATTGTTTGCCCGTTGTTTGGCTGAGTTCCTGCACCTAATCCATAAAATGCGTTGGTAATTGGAGCAACATTTAAAAAGAGCGTAAATTGATTAGGATCAACTCCTGATACAGAAAAATAAATCTTATAATCTCCTGCATTAATAACTATAATCTGAGAAGCCCCAGAAGTATAAGTAAACAGCCACACAAGTATAAAGAAAAAAACTATGAAAATTATATAAAAGGTTTTAAGAGCAAGCCTCTATTTCACATTCCATACCAAAAAGAGCACCATATATAAGTGCTCCTCGGACCAAAACTCTTAATGTAAAAGAGTACGTGATACCAAATGTAATTTTTTCATGGGTGTGAATTATTGGAACAAAAACGTTATTAAGTCACTAAGTTATCGAGATGAAAAATAGTGCAAAAAGTTTTTTGTGCACCACTATATATAAACTATGTCTTGTTAATATATGTCCACCTCATAAAATCGTGAACAAATGAAAATGGAATTTAAAAAAAGCGCTTTCCAAGGCGCTCTCTGACCAAAACTTATATTGAAAAAGAATACACATGATATTGTATGCATGCTGTATAGGTAGGTGTAGCTTTATGACAAAATCGTTATTTGGATAATTCCAGTAATACGATGATTTGTAAAGGCTATGTGAATTTTGTCTGTATGGAAAGTTTCAATATGTTCTTTTTAGATGTATTAATAGTTAGGGAAATATAAATCTGGAAATAAAACTTGATATTCCGGGATTAATCGAAGATCGATAGTTGAGGTTGCAAAGTCTATATAATTTTTTTCTAATTTATCTAGTGTTGCGAGGTGATGAGTACCTAAGCCATGCTGGATACTATGTTCAGAAAGAGTAGGACCAATTTGTAATTTTCGGTTTTTCATAGCTTTATTCCATGGGCTGTAAAAGAATTTTAAAACGAAAGCAGGAGACATGTAAACGATAAATGGATGAGGTGACCAATGCCGCCCTGCCGAATAGTTACCATGCGAATAATTATGGAGGAATCTACCACCATAGTAAGGGGCAGGTGGATTAGGGTTGATTATCATCCCATGATAACGCTGTTTGACAAGGGGAATTCCGTATCTCGGATTCCTATAACCGTGAGTAGGGTCATCCACCATCAGAATAGTCCTAATGGAATACATGTTATTCCCTAGAGTAGCAAGAGATGAGAAAAAGGCTTCCTTATCAAAACAGCAAAGAAATTCAGTGGTATTTAACACCATTTTCCATCCCGTAATTTCTTTTTCTATGTTCATTACTTCTTGATCAACTAATAAGGCATCAAACTCTAATACTTTTGAATCGCGGATTTCCCAATGAGGTGCAAATAATCTGCATATTTCAACCGAACGATCAGTAGATCCACGATTAATCAAAATGCCATGATCAAATAGTTTTGTGTGGTGCATTAACCACCAAGGAAGCAGATATTCTTCGTTATAAAAATGAGAAATCAAAGTTGTATTAATAAAAAGTCCTCCTTTCAAATGTTTGTTAAATATTCCTTTATATAGGATTATATGCTACTTGACCTAAAAGGTTTTCTTTAAAAATTATAATGGATATTGAGATTTAAAAATATTCTTTATACAAATCCTAGAATTAAAGATTGGGAAGTTAATTAAATTAATGGCTGATGGTGAATATGAAATTGAAACTATTGATAGTAAGGTAGTCAAATGGCGGAATATAGAGTTAAGTAAGGTATCGAGTAACCATATGAAGAATAAAAACTTTATTCGAAGGGATATTTTTATTAGTTTAATTTAGTGATGGTTAATTCTATACCATTTACACCACTATCACAGATACAGTATCATCATTAGTATTTGCTATATAAAAATGATTGACGGCTGTTAATCATTTTCCAGTAAGGCCCGTTGCAACAGTATGACCAGTAGGACCTGATTGCTCCGATGCTAGTAATGATATATCATCCACAACCACATTGGGACTTCCAATAAAAAAGAGTAAGTCTTTTAATTACTCTTCCATAATACTCAAAACTTAAATATATGTGTAGAACAGAAAATTCTAATATGATTATTCTAATATAGTGTTTAAAAGTAAATCCGTGGGATTAAAATGAAGAATCAAATTGCAAATGTTGATTTATGGCTTGATATACATGATGTTCTATCAATCTAAGGATAGTGGGGTTCTAAGTTTCTAATAAATCATGTTTGCACCAGAATCATCGGAACATATACACATCAAAACCTTACCTACCATCATAGTATATTAGTTGTAAGGTGAAAACTTATATGAAATAGATTGCTAGAAGGAAAGGGAGGGGATTTTCATTACTACAACTGTTATTTCTCATTTTTATAATGAAGAGTATTTATTGCCTTGGTGGCTCATGCATCATACGAAACTATTTGATCAAGGTATTTTGATTAATAAAGGATCAACAGATCGCTCTGTTGAAATTTGCAAACAATTTGCGCCGCATTGGGAAGTTCGAAATTCAGCAAATCCAGAATTCGACGCGTTAGCAACTGATCGTGAAGTGATGGAAGTTGAACAAGAGGTGGAAGGGTGGAAGATGATTTTAAATACGACTGAGTTTCTTTGTGTGCAAGATAAAGAAACATTCTGGGAGTCTCTTACTAATTTAGGAGGAAGGATGTACTGGATAGAAGGTCTTATAATGGTAGAAGATCCAAACTATAATTATTCAGAACTGATATATACAATACCATTAATGAAACAAAGATTTCATGGCTACTTACCAGAAAATTGGAGATTATGGAGAAGAGGCAGATTTATTCATAATCATAAACATGGAAGTTATACGGTTGGCAGGCATTTAACCGCGCATGAATGTACGAATTATCCACCTCTTGCTTGTATTCTATGGTTTGGATTTAGTCCTTGGAATGATGCGATACGAAAGAGAAAATTACAGATTGGTTCAACGTTTTCTGAAGGTAGTAAAGCTGCAGGGATGGGGACACATCATGTTATTACGCCAGAAATATTAGAGAAATGGTATAGAGAATTAGCAGCAGGTACACAAGATCTACGTTTAAGTGATGCATATGGCTATGCTTTTTTATAAAGTACTAATTTGAACTCTTAAAAAATGTTTCCCACCACAAAATAGTTGCTTCGATTCCTGTATATATATCGTATTTTGGTTCCCAATGTACTTCATTTTTTAACCGTAGAACATTCGCGCCAACAAACAAAGGTTCATTATTAGGGAAGGGAATAGCACCTAATTTGATTAAATGTTCTTTCCCTATTCTTTTTGCGATAATAGAGGCTAGTTCTTTAATTTGAATAGAATGACCAGAGGCGACATTTACAGTACCTATTACATCACTGTTTAATAATGAAATAAGAGCATCTGCAACATCGCTTACATGGAGGAAGTCTCGATGTTGTTTCCCATGTGTACATAAAGCCTCCTTATTTTTTAATAATGAAGTAATAATATTAGAAATAAGGCGATTACCATGTTCGTAAGGTCCGTATAAATGAAAAATTCTTCCCCAGCACATGCTGAGTCCTGTTTGCTCAGAATAAGATTGTAGCCAAGAGCGTAAAGTGTTTTTACATAATGAATACGGATTTTTATAGGAAAGGAGTGAAGAATCTTCAGATAATATACCGTTAATCCATTCGTACTCTGCACCTGTACCAGCTACGACAATTCTCTGACCACCATGCGCTACAAACTGCTGAATTAATGAGATGCTCGATTGTAGCCAATAATAGTTATTGATGGACTCATAACATTTTGGTGGAACTGCTTCCCACGCTAAATGAATGAGGTGAGATGCTTTAATGTGATGAATAAGTTTTTTTACTTCATCATTATTGAGTAAGTTTACTTTATGCCAATGACATAAAATGTGAGAAGGTTTATTTCTATTATAAGTGGCGTGTACTTCATAGCCCATTTGTATTAATGAACTTACTACGTATTTACCAATCCAGCCATTTCCTCCTGTTACAAGGATCTTCTTCATGCTTCGATCACTTCTACTTTCGGAATAACAATTAAAAATTTCCCGCCCCATTCATGAATGAAGGAGCATTCCTCCATAATTTCTTCTTTTAAATTCCAAGGTAAGATGAGAAGATAATCAGGTTTTGTTTGTCTAATTTTATCAGGGGATTTAACTGGAATGCGAGTTCCTGGTAAGTGAAAACCTTGCTTATGAGGGTTTTTATCTACTGTATACGGAAGAAATTCTTTTCCAATCCCGCAAAAATTTAAAAGAGTATTTCCTTTAGCTGGAGCGCCATAGCCGATAACTTGTTTATTTGAAGATTTTGCCTCAATGAAAAATTTCAGAATATCTAATTTCAATTGTTCTACTTGTTTAGAAAAAAGAAGATAGCAATCTAATTTATGCAGTTCATGATCTGTTTCTTTTTGAATTAATTTCGTAACGTTTGAACTGATTGTTATATTTTTATTTAAATGCTTTATAAATAATCGTAAGGAGCCGCCATGTGTAGAAAGTTCTTCTACGTCTATAACTTGTAAGTTATGGTGTAATAAAATCTTTTGAATACATAGAAGTGAGAAGTAAGAAAAGTGTTCATGATAGATCGTATCAAATTGTTTAGAGGATATGAGGTTTAATATATGTGGGAATTCAATTGTGATTACACCATCAGGCTTTAATAATGTTTTTAAGCCGGCAATAAAATCGTGTAAGTTAGGAACGTGAGCTAATACATTATTAGCGACAATTAAATCAGCCTGTAGATTTTCCTCTCGTAACTGTTTTGCTAAATTATTATTGAAAAAGCTTATTTTTGTAGGAATTCCTTTTTGAATAGCGACTTCCGCGACATTTCTTGCTGGTTCTACTCCTAATGTACGAATGTTTTCTTGTTGAAAGTATTGTAATAAGTAACCATCATTGCTCGCGATTTCAATAACTTGCGAATGAGAGGTTAAGCTGAAACGTTTAATTGCCATATCTACGTATTGTTTCGCATGCAATAGCCAACTAGATGAAAAAGAACTAAAGTATAAATAGTCATGAAAAATATTTTGTGGTGATTCGAATTCATCTAGTTGCACAAGTAAGCAATTGTTACAAACAAACGTATGCAATGGATAGAAAGGTTCCATTTTATCTAAGTTTTCTGGAGCTACAAATGAATTAGCGAGAGGGGAAACACCTAAATTTAAAAAAGTATCTGTCAGTAATGAATGACAGAAACGACATTTTTTATGCGACATTTTTATTGCCCCTTTATAATTTTTTAAATGCATTGATTTGTTGTCGCGTGAACCATGCCATGTTTTCACCGGATATATATTTTAGATACCAGTCAACAGTCCAAGCGATGGATTTTTTAGTTGATAATTTTGGAACCCATTCTAATTCTTTTACCGATTTCGTACTATTGAGTGTTAAAATAGGAGATTCGTAAGGAGTGTTAGTAGTAGGAGTGAGTATTGTCAATTTTTCATCCCATAGCTTCATTACTGTTTGAATTAATTCATTTACTGTTATATGAGGTTGATTGATTGGTCCAAAATTCCATGCTGCTGCATATTTGGCATCTTTCCAAAGTTTTTCAGCTAATCGTACATAACCATTTAGAGGATCTAATACATGTTGCCAAGGGCGAATTGCACCTGGATTTCTAATACTTAAATGATTGGTGTGAATATAAGCTCGAATAATATCCGGAAACAGACGATTTTCTGCCCAATCTCCGCCACCAATGACATTACCAGCTCTTACGGAAGCCAGTTTTGGAATAGAAATACTGTTTGAGTTAAAGAAGGACTTATGATAAGAGGTTGCGACTAGTTCAGCACAAGCTTTACTGGCGCTGTATGGGTCATGTCCTCCAAGACGATCCTTTTCATGAAAGGGTCGATTTCCAGTGCCATTATTTTCATAGCATTTATCACTTGTAACGTTAATAATGACACGTACACTTTCCGTGTGCTTTGCTGCTTCTAATACGTGAACAGTCCCTAAAACATTTGTTTTAAATGTCTCAATAGGATTGTTATATGAAGTTGTAACTAACGGCTGAGCAGCTAAATGGAAAATAATTTCTGGTTGATAATGCGTGATTGTTTTTAATAAGGGAGGATACTCTGTAATATCTCCGGTTACAGAATGACATTCTTTTGCTGCGTTAGACTGTTCAAAAAGGTATGGAGTTGATGGAGGGTGAGAAGAGTATCCAATTACTTCTGCACCTAAAGAAGTTAAAAAAAGTGTAAGCCAAGTTCCTTTAAATCCTGTATGTCCGGTAATAAATACCTTTTTTTTATGCCAAAAAGATGTAGTAACCATATCATATTACCAAACCTTCCATGGAGCATGATTGCTTTCCCATAATTCCACTAATTTTTTCTTGTCACGTAGTGTGTCCATAGGATGCCAAAAGCCTGTATGTTGATATGCATTAAGCTCTTGTTTGTTTACTAGCTGAACTAAAGTATCAGTTTCAAAAACAGATGTATCACCGTTAATATAATTGAAAATTTCATGGTTTAGAACAAAGAATCCACCATTCACCCAACCGCCATCGCCTAAAGGCTTTTCTTTAAATGCTAAAACGGATTGCTCATTTAATATAAGAGATCCAAATCTACCGGGAGGTTGAACAGCGGTTACAGTAGCTGTTTTTCCGTGTTGTTTATGAAATTTGATGAGTTCTTGTAGATTTACATCGCTTACTCCATCGCCATAAGTAAGCAAAAAAGTTTCGTCCCCAACGTACTTTTGTATCCTTTTAATGCGTCCACCAGTTTCTGTTTTTTGTCCTGTATCAATAAGTGTGACTTTCCAAGGTTCTACATGATGTGAACGGCTAGTTATTGTGTTGTCACATAATTGGATTGTGAAATCTGACGTGTGTAAGTTGTAATTTAAAAAAAATTCTTTAATTACATAACCTTTATAACCTAAACAAATAATAAATTCCGTAATACCATGGTGAATGAAGAGGCTCATAATATGCCAAAGAATAGGTTTTGTGCCAATTTCAATCATAGGTTTTGGTTTTAAATCTGTTTCTTCCCCAATTCTAGTACCATATCCACCAGCAAGAATAACAGCTTTCATCTTCTCCTCCTAAAACGTCAAAAATCATAGTATCTTTTTACTGTATTCATCTATTTTATAAATGGTGTTATTTTTGTAAAGTATGAAGGGAACGGTTATGAAAAATGGGAGAGATTATAAATATTTTTAGTAGCAATACTTTAGAATAATGTGCTAAAAAGAGAGTATTTTTATTTTGTATAATACATATCTAATAATTATAAAATGTTATTCTACATATTGAGGGATCACCCCACATCGCTATCAAGCTAACAAAACAAAATACCCTATAAAATGAAAAAATACGCTATTCTTTCTGTAGAATATAGGTGGTCTGCCCCCATTTGGTGAGACAAAGAAAAAACACCTAGATAACATGTTTCCTATAAGCTATAGGTGACATATTATCTAATTTTCTCTGAATCCGTTCATTATTATAGT